>JBCCGX010000755.1:0-5207 GCA_039029035.1 Acidobacteriota bacterium
GAGGATCGCGACGGCAACGCCGAGATGCAGCGCATCTTGCAGCGCAGCTTCACCCTCTCGGACGAAGACGTCGACCTCGACGAGATGCTCGACCGGGTGGATGAGCGCATGGCCAGCGGTGAGGATCCTTTTGCCACCCTGGATCGCGATCGTGAGGGTGAGTACCTGAGCGTCACGGGCGCGATCTGGAAAGCCTTCCGCGGGGCCGACAAGTCAGAGGTCGTGCGTGAAGCCTTCGAAGGGTTGAAAGAAGACCCTACCTTCGAGCTCACCCACGAGGACTCGACCTTCGAGGACCTCGACGCCACCATCGGCCCCGAGATCGACTATGTGGTCGCCGGCCACACCCACCTCGAGCGGCGGATCCCGCGGCGGCGGGGGAGCGGGGTTTACTTCAACAGCGGCACCTGGATCCGCCTCATGCGCCTGACCGAAGATCTGCTTGCAGAGCGAAACGAGTTCAAACGGGTGTTCGAGGTCCTCAGCGGTAGCAAGATGGAGGATCTCGACAACTTCAAGTATCGCATCGGCGAGGTCGAGCACCCCCTCGTGCTGCTCAAGCCGGCGGTGGTCTCGATCCGCAAGGTGAAGGGCGGCGTGCAGGCCGAGCTCTCGCGGGTCGATCTGGCAACCGGACAGCCCGTGCCACGACCGGAGGGTGGATCATGAGCCGCATACGCACTGTCAATCTGGAGCTCCTGCGCCACGGGCCGTCGCACAATCAGCTGCTGTCGCCCCTCACGCGCTACATCGGCTTGTGCGGCAACCACTCGGCGGCGACGGTTTCGGTGCCCTTCGAGCACGAGCACTTCCTCGGCCGCCTCAACCTGCTGCGCTACAAGGACTCCGACGAGACGCGCCAGATCCAGCTCAAGGACATGGCGGCGAGGATGTCCGAGGTGCTCGCCGGCATTCCCGGCCTGATCGCCGAGCTCTGCGACGGGGAGCCGGTGGGCGTGCCCGAGGCCCTGACCCATCTGCAACTGGTGCTGTCACCCTCCGAGCTCGCCTTCCTGCCCTTTGAGCTGGCCAGCGCGCCGGACGGCTTTCCCGGCGCCGGCCAACCCCTGGCGCTACAGAAGCAGTTGCCGCTGTGCCTGACGCGTCAGGTGCGGCGGGCCGGTGCCATCGGCTTCGATTGGCCGCTCAAGCCGCGCATCCTGTTCATCGGTGCATCGCCCCCGGCGGCGGGCAAGATCCCCTTCGAGAGTCATTTGCAGATGATCCGCCAGGTGATCGATCCCTGGGTGCACTACTACGAGAAGGAGGATCGGGCGGAGCGCAAGGCGAAGCTCGAGCCGCACCTCGTCGTGCTGCCCCAGGCCAGCATCGACTCGATCGAAGACGCCTGTCGGCGACATGCCTTCACCCACGTCCACATCCTCGCCCATGGCGTGAAGATCAAGAACGGCGCCGATGTCGGCTACGGCCTGGCGCTGCACGATCGGCACAACTCGGCGACCCTCGATCGGGTCGACGGCGAGCGCCTGGCGGCGGCTCTGCGCACCCGCAGCGGTGAGCCCGGCGGTGGCCTGTCGAGCCCGGCGGTGGTCAGCCTGGCGGCTTGCGACAGCGGCCAGGTGGGCTCAGTCGTCGGGGCCGGCGCCAGCGTCGCCCACACCCTGCATGCGGCGGGTATTCCGCTGGTGGTGGCGTCGCAGTTCCCACTCAGCTTCGAGGGCTCGGTGGTGATGGTGGAAACTCTCTACCGTGGCCTCCTCGAGGGCGAGGACCCGCGGCAAGTGCTCAGCGACCTGCGACAGCTCCTGCGCGCCAAGGTGCCCGAGAGCCACGATTGGGCCAGCCTGGTGGCCTACGCTGCCTTGCCAGCCGACCTCGAGATCCAGCTACCGAACGTGCGCTTGAAGCAGGCTAGCCGATCGATCGACGCGGCGATCGACTGGATCGATCAACTGCTCGGCAAGGCCGAGGAGATGGAAGAAGACTTCATCGCCACTAGCGATCAGAACCAACAGGCGGTCCTCGGCGGGCGGCAGCTGGCCGAGTTCGAGGACGGCTTCGAGCGCCTGACCCGCGGCATGGCGCGCCTACGTCGCCTGTTGGCCGACAAGGATCAGGCGACCACCGCCAAGATCTGGGGGCTGCTGGGCAGCGGCGAGAAGCGCAAGGCCCAACTGCTCTACCAGCTCTCCAATCTGGTGGAGGAGGCGCGCTACGAAAGCTACCGGGCGCGCTCCAAGGAGGCCCTCGAGCGCGCCATCGAATGCTACGAGAACGGCTTCGAGGCCGATCGATCCTCCCATTGGAACCTGATCCAATGGCTGTCCCTCGCCGTCCTGCTGAAGGTCGAGCGCGATGATTTCGACGACCTGCTGCAGTTCGCCCGCATGATGTCCTGGTTCGACATCGAGTACGTCGAGCAGGAAGAGTGTGCCGATTGGAAAACCATCGCCTGGGCCCACGGCAGCCTGGCCGAGATCAGCATGCTGAGCGTCGCCCGCCGGGGCAGCGAAGTCAGCCCACCCGTCGTCCCGGTCGCGGAACCGCCGGCAGGCGATCCTCCAGCGGACGATCAACCCGGGGAGGCCCACACCCAGGCGGTCCACCACGCCCGCGAGCTCGTCCGCATCATGGGCCGCGACTCCTTCCACGCCTATTCCACTCGCCGCCAGTTCAAGCGCTACCTGGAGTGGTACCTCACCATGTGGCGCTCCCATGCCGACATCGAAGCCATGGTTCCCATCGCCGAAGCCGTGCTCGAGGAGCTGCCGCGCAGCCCAAAATGGGAGTAGGTTTACACCGCCAACCCGAGACGCAGCAGCAGGCTTTGCAACTCGGGCTCGTCGTGTAGGGCCTCGAACCGAGGGTCCACCGCCAGACGGATGATCTCGGGGTGCCGGTCGGCGGCACCGCGCTCGAGTCGGGCTTTCTCCCGAGATCTCTAGAAATTTGACGTGCTCTGGCAAATCGGGGACCTGCCTTACGTCTATACCGGATTGAAGTTCGCCTTTTGGCGAGGTGTTAAACAATCCTGGAGGACGAAATGCCCAAGAAGAGGCACCCATTGCGGTACTCGATGGACGGTATGGATCCCGGCGGGGATGATCAAAGTCGTAGAGGTTTTGGGAGGTGCGAGGATGTCTGAGATTCAAGCCGTGACCACTTCCAGAAAGATTGACCAGTCAATCCTTTTCCTACGCAACGAACGGGTGATGTTGGATGCCGATCTGGCGAAGCTGTATGGCGTCGAGACTAGAGTCTTGGTGCAAGCCGTCAAGCGGAATCTGGAGCGCTTTCCAGAAGACTTCATGTTTCAACTTTGCGCAGAGGAGTTTCGTGACTTGCGGGAACAAGCCATTGCTGCGCCAACGTGGGGTGGTCGCCGGCACCCGCCCTATGCGTTCACCGAGCAGGGAGTAGCAATGCTCTCGGGCGTTCTTCGAAGCAAGACAGCAATTTCTGCCAACATCGAGATCATGCGAGCTTTCGTTCGGCTGCGACGATTCCTGCAGAGTCACGATGAATTGGCTAACCAGCTGGTGAATATGGAGAAGAATTACGATGCGAAGTTCAAAGTAGTCTTCCAAGCCATTCGTGAATTGATGACGCCTACGGAGCCAGCCCGACGGCAGATCGGTTTCCAGGCTGGGGAGGCCGACTGAGCCTCGCACAGATTCTTGAGGTCACAATCTGTGACCTCAAGATCAGGGGCCTGGAAAGGAGCTTCGGATGTCACGCCAGCCCGAGACGCAGCAGCAGGCTCTGCAACCCGGGCTCGTCCTGGAGGGCCTCGAACCGAGGGTCCACCGCCAGACGGATGATCTCGGGGTGCCGATCGGCGGCGCCGCGCTCCAGCCAGTCGAGGGCGACGGAGTGGTTGCCGAGACCGAGATGGATCAGGGCGACCTGGTAGGGGTTCGGCTGGGCGCCGGAGAGGAGCTGGTCGAGCAGGCGGCGTGCGGCGGCGGGGTCTCCGGCGGCGGCAGCGGCGTAGCCCAACTCGCCCTTCCAGGCGCCGACCTTGCCGATCGCTTGCAGGGCTTCGCGCGCCGCGTCGACCTCGTCGCGGGCGAGGTGGTTGAGAGCGAGCAGCAGGCGGACCCGTGAGGCCTCGGGCTGATGGGTCAGGATCGCCTGGGCTTCGGCGATCGCCTGAACGTGGCGTCGAGCCAGGTAGAGGACCCGCACGCGGTTGGCGGCCAGGCTGGGGTAGGACGGGTCGATCGCGGCGGCGTGGTCGAGCTCGGCCAGGGCCTCGTCCGTGCGCCCGAGGATGGTGAGATACGAGGCGTAGCGATGGCGCGCCTTGGCATTGTCCGGCTCCAGCTGGATCGCTCGACGCAAGGCGTGGCCGGCACCGTCCCAATCCCACTCACCGGCACCGAGGAGGCGGCCGAGGGCGAGTTGGGCGTCGACATCGGAGGTGTCGAGGAGCACGGCGCGCTCGGCTGCCGCTTTGGCGACCTCGAAGCGTTGCCCCTTGCCGCCGGTGGAGGTGAGAGGGAAAGATTCGGCAAGGCCGGCGAAGGCCGGGGCGTGGCTCGGGTCGTGGGCCACCGCCTGCAGGAAGTGCCCGAAGGCCTTCTCGCGCTCCCCCGGCGTGCCCTGGCTCAGATGGTACTGCCCCCGATGAATGAGGGCCTGGAGCTCCGGGTCGGCGTCCCGCCCCGGTTCGAGATCCGGCGCCAGATCCTGTGTGAGGCTCGGCGCCTTGTCGGTGCTGTTCCACAGAAAGCCGGCGAAGAGAACCAGGCCGAGGACGGGCAGCACGATCGGCGCCCAGCGATCGCGCCGCGGACCACGCGCGAACGCGGGTAGGGCCATCGCTGGCGCGCGCGGCGTCGGCACCGGCTCGACGGCTCGCATCAAGCGATAGCCACGGCCGCGGATGGTCTCGAGATAGCGCGGGGCGCGGGCGTCGTCGCCCAGGGCGTGGCGTATCTCCCAGATGGCGTTGGTCAACACCTCGTCGGTGACGAAGGCTTCGCCCCACACCTCGGCCAGAAGCTCCTGCTTGGTCGCCACCCGCGGTGCACAGCGCGCCAGGGCGACGAGGACCTGCATCACCTTGGGCTCCAGGCGGGTGGCGGGGTCGGGGTCTGCGCCACGGCCCGGTGTGAGGCGACCCAACTGGTTGAGCTCGGGGCGGACATGCCAATCGTCGACTAAGAACTCTGCGGGCAGGCGCATGCTGAATCCTCCAGGGTTTGGGCCTCTCCCTGAGAAACCCCTGAGGTAGCCCTGAC
>JBCCGX010000756.1:0-5205 GCA_039029035.1 Acidobacteriota bacterium
AACAGAAGAAGTAAAATCCTCTAAAGGAGGAGCTATGAACTGTCGAACGGCCGAGGCGCATGCAGCTGACCGCGGGTACTGGCCGTCTGTCCGACGGCCTCCCTTCTTGGCTGTTACACAGCGAAGGGCGACAACCCCTAGATGCTGGCTACCGTGGCAGTCCGTGGTAAGGCGTGGGGCAGCATTGGCCAGTGCTGCCCCCTGAGTGCCCCTCGACACGCGGATTGCCCCGGGCGGTAGGCTGGTCTCACCATGGGCACGACGGGAGTAAATACCTGCCAGTCAACCACCTACGTGGTGTTTCCTAGGGCGAAAATCGGCGCTCAACCCGGGTCTTGGAGCCTGTTGATTTCCACCCTTTCAGGGCTGCGACCCGAATGGATCGAGGCCTGCTAGATCTCGCGCCAGATCGGCTCTTCGTCGAGCTCCGGCCAACCTTGCAAGATCTGGTGCGGGCGATACCTGGCCTTGTACCGCATGCTCGGGTTGTTGGCGATCCAATAGCCCAGGTAGACCCGCGAGGCGCCGCGACTACGGGCGAGCTCGATCTGCTGCAGGATAGAGAACGAGCCCAGGGAGCGCGACCTGCGCTCCGGGTCGTAGTAGCAATAGACCGCCGACAGGGCGTCCGGCAGCAGGTCGACCAGGGCGACGGCGATCAGTCGGTTCTCCTCCAGGCAGAGCAGCTCGTGGCCGTAACCCTCGCGGCCCTCGACGAAGGTCTGGAAGTAGTCGTCCGCCGTGATCGACTTCCCCGGCCAATCCTTTCGCTGCTCCATGTCGTGGTG
Organism: Acidobacteriota bacterium; assembly: GCA_039029035.1. Lineage (GTDB taxonomy): Bacteria > Acidobacteriota > Thermoanaerobaculia > Multivoradales > J023 > JAAELT01. Next base: position 789 of record JBCCGX010000756.1, read on the forward strand.
GTAGCGATTGTAGAGATCCAAATGCTCACGGCTCAGCGACACCGGCCGCAGCAAGACCGTGAGATCCTGGTTGTGCTTCAGGGTGCGGCGCATCGAGCGGTTCGGGCGAAAATCCGCCACCTCCAAACGTAGGCTGCGGCACTCGTTACACGCGGCGCAGATCGGGCGGAAGAAAACACGGCCGAAGCGCCGCCAGCCACGCTCCAACATCTGCTGGTAGGTGCGCGGCAGACAGCGGTCGACCAGGCGATAGTGCATCCTCGCCTGCACCCCCGGCAGGTAGGGGCAAGACTCCTCGTCGCCTATTTTCTCGCGGATGACCTGGAGCATGCGTGCTGAAAAGCCAAGCCGAAGACGAGGACTGAAGACGAGTATCGAATTCGGTCGACGCGCTCACCCCTCCCAGGTGTCGCAGAGCCTGACTTTCGCCCGAGAGTCTATCGCGCCCGCACCTGGATTCTCTCCCCGACCATGTCGAGCAGGCGCCGCAGCTGGTCGTAATCCGGGTGGCGCAGACGGATCCAGGCATTGGCCATGTAACCTGCCTCGACCGGCTGGGTGGGGCTGCCGATCGGCGGCAGGTGGTGATCGATGATCGCGCCACCGAGTTGGTTCAATAGCTCGATGCCTTCGTAGGCGACGATATGGCCGTCGCGATCCGGTCGCAGGTTGATCAACCCGGCCGAGTAGCCGCGCGACGGACGCTGCGACGGCTTGCCGTGGACGATCGCCATGCCCCACTCTTTGTAGACGTCCATCTCGTGGGCGGCACAGTAGAGGTCCCACGCCCCCACCCCCGGCGGCCGGCAGCCGATCTCGGAGAACTTGAGCCCCTTGGGACCGAAGAACCACTCCATGTGGGTCGCCGAAGTGCCGATCTCGAGGATGTCGATCACCTTCTTGCCCATCACCTCGAGCTCGTCGTAGCCCTCTTCGTCGAGCCGGTTGGTGGTGATGAACTGGGGCGAGATCCAGCGCGTCCGCATGCCTTCGAGCACATTCGGATAGTAGTGGGTGACGAATTTGTGCATGATCTCGCCATCGACGCAGATGGTGTCGAAGAAGCCCTCGTGGCCCTCGATGAACTCCTCCACCGCCACCGAGGCGCCGCGATCGAGGTAGGACTCGCGGATAGCGTTCTCCAGCTCGTCATCGTTGCGCACCTGCCAAGTGCCCGCCGCGCCGGCTCCGTCGCGCGGCTTGATGATCAGCGGGTAGCCCACCGACTTGGCGAACTCGCGCACCTCGTCGGCCGAATCGGTACCGGTCGACTGGGCGCACGGAATGCCGCCCTTGCGCAGCGCCTCTTTCATCGCCGGCTTGTCGCGGCACAAGTACGACGTGCGCACGCTGGTGCCGGGAATGCCGCACGCCTCGCGGGTCTTCGCCGCCGCCATGATGTGCGCCTCCACCGTCGCCTCCAGCCGGTCCACCCAGCCGCGGGCCTGGATGCGCTGCACCGCCTCCAGCATCGAAGGCTCGTGCACCACGCTCCGCACTTGTTCGTAGCCGTTCAGCCAGCCCTTGATCTCGTCCGGCAGCGCCTCGACCGGCATCTCGCCGATACCCGTCACAGCCGCCCCGGCGGCGCGCAGGCCGCGGACGAACTGACGTTGATTGTAGGGAAAAGCGGGCTCGACAAAGATGACGTGCATGAGGGGGCCTCGTGCGGTTGGGGGTAGTGGATGGGAAGGTATCGATCGCTGGAGATGCGGGTGGGAGCATAGCATCGTCGGGGCCATCGCCCGGGATTAATCCCCGGCGGCGAGGGTCGGGATGCGGAGCGTGGTATCGTGGGAAGGGGGTCCACTCTAGGAGGTGTCGCCATGAAGCACCGGTCCGCCCCGGTCTTGCTCGTTGCCAGCGCGCTGTTGTTGGTCTTTCTTTCCGCCTGCTCGTCGGATCCCTCAGCCGATAGCGACAAGCCTCCGAATCCGCCAGTTGGGGCTGGTACGGACTACTGCGGCGACCTCGACCCCGAACAGCGTAAGGCGGCCGAAGAGCAAATCCGCGCCTGGAGCGAGGCCGGCGAGCTGCCGACCGAAGCGAGCGGAGCCACCTGTGATTTCTATCGCTTCGCCTGGCGGGAGTTCCTCGCCCTCAACCGGGTGGTCGATGGTCGACGGGTATTCGAGGATTGGGCCAATGCCGACGATCTATTCGGCCCGGGCGGACCCAAACCGTGGCCGACCGGCAATGCGGGTGCTTTCCAGACGCGCAGCATGAGCAAGTCTTGGTTCCCGCCAGTGGAGGCAGCGGACGATGTGCAGGCGGCTTCGCTGGTGCCCCTGATCGATCAACAGGGGCGCATGGTCCACTACGCCGTGCAGCTCAATCAGACCGAGTACGACTTCATCAGCTGCTGTGGTCTCACCAACCAGGGCTGCTACAACGCCGGCCCGCCGGCCGAGGCGGTGACCAAGTACGGCATCGGGCAGCCACCCTGGGGCTCCGGTGGCCAGATCATCAACAACACCTTCCTCGTGCCGCCCTTCACCACCCAGCTCGAGGCATCGGGAACCGGAATCGGCGCCAACTCGACCGAGCTCAAGAGCAGTTGGCGGGTGCTGGAGCCCGGCGAGACAGGCGACGATTTCGTCGTCGTCGACGGCACGGTGCGCCATTGGTTCGACCCCGAGACCGGGCAATGGGAAAGCGCCCCAGCGGGCGAGCCTGGCAAGCCAGTACGGCTGGCGATGGTGGGCCTGCACGTCATCACCAAGACAAAGGACCGGCCCGGCTGGATCTGGTCGACCTTCGAGCACAAACGCAACGCACCGCTCTGTCCCCTGACGGGCGACACGGCCGCCGAGGCCGCCGACTCAGGCGAACCGTGGCTCTTCCACGACAACAATTGCTCGGGTCCGCATTGTCTGGCGAACAGCTTCTGCTCCCCCTGTGCCCGCAGCTTCGACGAGTGGTTGGTCGACTGGCATCAGCTCGAGCCCACCGACGCGGACTGCCAGCGCGTCTTGGGTAAGACCTGTGCGGAGCTCACGCCGGCACAGTTCCAGCAGGTGCAGCAAGACGAGCAGGTGCGCAAGACCGCCCGAGAGGCCTTGATCCAGAAAGCACGCGACGGGGCCACCAGCGACCCGATCACCTCCGTGATCCAGGGACCCGATGGCGGTCAGCCCACCGGCACAGGCCAAGACAAGCTGGTCTGCACCTCGAGCCCCAACGACTTCCACAGCCTGGCCACGCCGCTGTTCTCCACCACCGACCCGAGCTGCAAGACCAAGCCCCCCATCAAGACCCAGGTCTGCCGGCGGCGCGACAACGGCCAGGACCCGATCCCCGCCGAGGTCCGCGCGCTCAACCAGCTGGTGGCCGAGGCCCTGGGCAGTGCCGCGCCAGCCAACATCGCAGTCCTGGCCAACTACGAGCTCATCGGCACCCTCTGGGACGATGGCACCGGCAATAACCAGCAGGGCGCGTTGGGTCTGTCCAACGCCACCATGGAGACCTTCGAGCCCGGCATCAACTGCCTCGTGTGCCACGGCGCCAACCAGTTCAACCCCAACCCCTTCCCCTTCAAGCCCTGGGCGGAAGGGATCAACGATCGTTCGTTCGTGTGGATGCGCCTCGAGGAGGCGGGCAGGCCAGGTGCGTGCACGCAGCAGACGACGGTCTGTGCGGCCCATGGTTGGGATCCGGCGAATGTTTGTCCGGCTTGGAGTTTGGCGGGGGGTGTTTGATCGCGAGATCACCCGGGAATAAATCCCCGGGCTATGCAAGGCGCCTGGTAAACCAGGCTTACTGGCTAAAGCCAGGAATCTGACTGCGGCTTTAGCCGCAAAGCCCGCCGCGGGCGTCTTTCATAGCCCGAGGGTTTACTCCCGGCGGCGATGGCCGGGATGCGAAACCCTTTGATACCCTCTTCGAAAGAAATGGATGCAATGGGGCTCAATGTTCTGCGGTGCCAAGCCGATCTGATCCGCTGATGTCACCTCGATTCCTCAAAGACGAGCTGGTTGTTTTCATCGGTCACAGCGCCGATGCTCAGGCGGAGGCCGAGGCAGTCTACGGCTTGGAGTCCCAGTTTCAGGAGGAGCTGAGAAAGCATCGCCTGGCGTCAACGGAGGGAGCGCCCTTCACCTCCGTCAAGTGTTGGGAGTGGACGTTCGACGCCGAGGGCACACCCGGTGGCCAGAAGACGCTAGTCGATCCGGTCATCGACACCGGCCACGTGGCGATCTTCGTCTTCAAGGAGCGGGTCGGCCCGGTCACCCGGGCGGAGCTAGATGACTGTCGGAAGCACAGGGCGAAGAAAATTCCGGTGTACGCAATCTTCCCGAAAAAGAACCCGCCGGATCTGAGCGACGAAGAAGCTGCCCGACAGTGGCTCGAGCTGCTGAGCTACAAGCGCAAGCTACAAGCCGATTGGACGGAGCCTGACAGTCAGGCTCTTCGCCCT
>JBCCGX010000757.1:0-5191 GCA_039029035.1 Acidobacteriota bacterium
AACGGCAGGAACGAGAGCTGGCCCAGGAGGCCGAGGTCGTTGGTGTGCTGCGGGGGACCTTCGGGATCGAGGTGTCGGCGTAGATCTTTTCGAATCCGAAGAGGCGCCGTGATGAATCTCGAAGCCTGATCTCGCCTGGACTCGACCTTCTCCGAGGCCCGGGCCCGGGCGCTCATGGCCTGCGAGGTGATTCGATTCGAAGGCAAGCACTACCGCGGGGACATTCCGCCGGATTGGCTGCCGGCCTGATCAGCAATCCGTAGGAGCGGCTGTACAGCGGGTTTCAGGCCCGGGAATCCTCGCTCGGCAGAGGAAGATTCCAGTCTCCACTGGAACGAATTGGGCGCCGATTGCGCTTTTGTAGGAGACCGAGCGCCAGGCGCGCGTCGGGATCCAGATCGTGGTGGCCGAACAGGGCGAGTCGATCGAGCCGGATCTCAACCACGGGCGCGTTGCCCGTTCGGTTCTCTCTGCAGCTGTAGGGACTGACCGATTGCTGGAAGGAGGTGATGACCCATGCAGGTGCTGACTCAAGTTCGAGCAGGCGACGCTCCTGAACAGATCGTGATCGATCCGGGCGGCTGACTCCGACTGGCCGATCGACGAAAGGAGGTGATGACTCATGCGGGTGAATACCCGAGCCCGAGCGGGCGAGGATCCCGAACAGATCGAGGTCGATCCGGGCGGCTGACTCCGACTGACCGATCTACGGAAGGAGGTGATGACCATGCAAGTGAGTACTCGAGTCCAGGCCGGCAAGGATCCCGAACAGATCGAGGTCGATCCGGGCGGCTGACCCCGGCACCCTCGAGAATCGTGGCCGGGAGGCGACGCCGGACTATTCGGGTCGCCTTCCGGCTGCCTGTTTGTTGCTCGAATCGGATCAACGTGAGCTGATTCGATCCCGTTTTCCGCGGAGTGGGACGTTAGAGGTTGCACAGCCCATGGCCGCTGAAACGTCCGAAAGGAGCTCCCCGATGTCGAGAATCTCCCTGTTGCATCTGTGTCTGTTGCTTGCCGTCCTCGCTGCAGGAACGGCTTCCAGCCAACCCTTCTTCGTCGATCAAACCGGCGCCGCGGGCTTGGGTAGCGCCCAGGTCTTCGCCGCCGACACCCATGGGCCTGGGGCGTTGCTGACCGACCTCGACAACGACCGTTACCCGGAGATCTACCTGATCGGCTGGGACACGCTCAATCTCACCACGACGCCTTTGGTGATCAACGCGCTGTACCGCAACCAGCCGGATCCGGTGACCGGCGGGCGCAAGTTCGTCCAGGAGCCGGTGCTGAACGGCAGCTCGGTGCCGCAGTTCTTCGGCGAAGGCGCCGTGGCGGCGGACTACGACAACGATGGCGACCAGGACATCTACCTCCTGCTGTGGACCGTCCCCAACGTCCTGATGGAGAGCCAGTGGCAGCAAACCGGTGGTCCACAGCTGACCTTCACCAACGTCACCGCCGCAGCCGGCGTCGGCACCGCGATGGATGGCCAGATCCCGCTCAACAATTCTCTCTCCGCCGCCTGGGCTGACGCCAACCGTGACGGTTGCCTGGATCTCTACGTCGGCAACCACGCCGGCTGGTACAACTCGGTCTGCGGCACCTTCGTCTCGTCCGGCGGCGCCAAGCCGGGGCAGCGCGACATCTTCTTCTTGAACAACTGCGACGGCAGCAACACCTTCACTGACGCCACCCTGACCTACGGTCTGACCGGCTTCGTGCTGCCGGACCTGGTGAGCTTCGAGAGCGCTACCCAGCGTTACAGCTCGTCGAACGCGGTGATCTGGGCCGATTTCAACAACGATCTGTGGCCCGACTTGCTGGTCACCAACAAGGTCGACGGCCCGACCGATCGCGACATGCTCTACATCAACCAGGGGGTCGATGCCGGCGGCCAGTGGCTCGGCTTCCAGGTGGAGACCTACAACCTCGGCTTTGGCGACAAGACCCCCGGCGCCATGGGCGTCGACGTTGGCGATCCCGACCGGGACGGCGATCTCGACATCTACATGACCGACGTCTACGTCGATCCGGCGAGCCTGTGCTGCCTACCGGCTCAGTTCTGTGTGCCGGGTTATCAACCGACCCCGGGAGAGCAGGCAGCGATGGCCGCCTGTGCGGCGCAGAATCCGACCTGCCCGCTGCGCCAACAGCTCGAGCCCCTGCTCGGCAACGATCTGTGGCTCAACACCTTCAACCCGACCACCAGCCAGCTCGGCATGGTGCACTCCGACGGTTTGAAAGCCGACTTCTCCTGGGGCACCCAATGGCAGGACTTCACCAACAACGGCTACCAGGACCTGCACGTCGCCACCAACCCCGGTATCGCCGACTTCCTCTACACGAACCTGCCGCCGACGATCAACAACCTGGCGCCGGTACTCGGCGTTGCTCAGCAGGAGAATACCCGCGGTGACGTCAGCGGCGATTTCGATCTCGACGGCTGGGTGGACATCCTGGCCATCAACCTGACCGATCCGAGTCTCTTCCCAGCCCTCGGCCCGACGCCGACACTGTACGAGAACAAACTGCACACCGCCTTCCCCAACCACCACCGCCTGATCGTCAAGCTGGAGGGTGATCCCACCCAGACTGCCACCCGATTCCGCTCTTCGCGTGACGCCATCGGCGCCCGGGTGACGGTCAAAGCCGACCTCGACAACGACGGCACCGTGCGAACCTCCGAGTGGCAGATCCGCGAAGTGCGCTCGGGCTCGAGCAATGCGGCCTCCACCAGCACCCTGGCCCTCGAGTTCGGCCTCGCCCTGGCCACCAGCGCCACCCTCGACGTCGCCTGGCCGAGCGGCCTGACCTTCACCACCACGGTGGCGGCGGACCAGTGGGTGGATATCCGGGAAGGCGTGGCGACGGTGACGACGGTGGCGTTGAACGCACCGTAAGTCTTCACCCCTCGGCGCCGCCAGGTTTGACTGCGTCGTCGACCGTCCCGGCTTGGCCGGGGCGGTCCCGCGGGCCAGCGGCCTCTACCAGTTCGACGTGTTGCCGGACTCGAAACCGTCGGCGAAGATCAGGCCTCCGGCGTCGATCGAGAGGTTGTCGAGCCGGACGTCGAAGTCGGTGAAGCCGAAGACGAAGCCGGGCTCGAGAGTGGTGTAGGCGACTTCGTCGATGCCTGCCAGAACGTCGGCAAACGTGCGATCGTCGGGCAGCATCGGGTTGCCGAGAGCATCTTCGGCGCCGAAACCGCCCCATCCGGCGGGCAGCTCACGGACCGACGTGTCGGCGAGGGTCACCGTGAGAGTCGTCCAATCGCCGTGGGTGGCCTGCGACACATCGGCGAATTTGAACCACACCGAAACCCATGGGAAACCCGGCGGTGGTGCGTCGAGGTCGCGCAGCTCAAGCAGCCACGGACGCGGCACCGGCATACCACTGAAGGTGATGGCATCAACTTTCAGATCGAGCCCGAGAGTGAGTGTCGGCTGTTGGGTGTAGTCGAACACGAAGTCGGGGTTGGTCGAGTTATCGAAGGTGATGCCGAAGTCGTTGAACACCGTGCGCAGGTGGGCCCCGGGGTTGCCGCCGGAGGTTTCGATCGTCGTCGCGCCGCCGGCCCCTTGGGGCCCGTTCCAGCCTTCGGCACCAGCGTCGAAGGTGACGACGGTTTGAGCGAGCAGCGGCTGAGTAGGGCCCATCCCTAGGCTCAGCACGGCGAGCCCAAAGAACAACCGCGGCGGGATCGGCCGCCGCCGAATCGGCGCTTTGCCTACTGTGTTTCGCATGCGCCGAACTTAGCAGAAGGCCGAATTCATCCCCAGAGTCTCGCGTTCTCGGGCAGCCCGCGGAGGAAAGTCTGAGGGGCTCGGGGCCTGGATTACGTCTTCTACAGGCGAAAGCGTAGCGGCAGCCAAGTCTGCCGGACTCCGGAGGGTCGATCACTCTCGCTAGAGCAGGATCGATCCGATTCTCTACAGTGACCCGAGGAGGTTTTCAAGATGCGACCGAGATTCCTTATCCTTTTGACGGCGCTGCTGCTCACCGCAGCCTGTCACCCTGGCTACATCAAGAAGTCCGATCCTACCTGGAACCGGCGTGTCGAAGCGCTGTCAGTGTTGCCCGACAGAGGCGAAAACGGCCAAGCACAAGCCATGCCCTTCTTCTCGGTTCAGGCCGAGAACATCGTTGAGACGGTCGACCTGTCGACCCGGGTCGACCTCACTTCCGATGGCGAGGTGGTCGACTCGCTGGAGTTCTCGATCATCGCGCACCCGCCGGGCACGCAGGCCGCCGGCTGCGGTACCTGCCCGCCCTTTCAAGTTTGCTGGATCATCGACGGGTTGTTCTCCCGCTGCGGCTCGCCGCCTCTGATCTGCGATCCCCTGAATCTCCCCTCAGTATCCGGCGAGCTCGGGGTACGGCTCACGCCGACGGCGGGGAGCGCACCGGAGAGTGCAGTAGATGATGATCACGGAGGTATCCGATTCGAGAACCGGCCGCTACTCGCCGTTGCGGGCGGCGGCGGCAGCATCATCGAGCGGCTGAACTGAAGTCGATTCTCGGCGACAACGCCACTTTGAACGGTGCAGGAAGGCTGCACCGTTCCATGACGATTCCCTCGTCGCGAACCAGCTCTGCATCGGCGCGACCTGCCCCGGACGAGGCTGGCTGGTGTTGGCTATCCGGCGCAGATCGCCGGGTAGCTGCCGCAGAACTTGACGGTTTCCGGATGGCTCTCGCCGTGGGCGGTGCGGTGGATCCGGTAGGCCTCGGTCAGCAGGCGATCTGCTTCCAGGGTCTGGCCGAGGGCGGCCTGGATCTGGCCCCAGACTTCGGTACTCGAGGCGGTCAGTGAGTGGTCCGGGCCGAAGTGGGCCTCGGCGTCGGCATGGGCCTTGCGACCGAGCGCTTCGGCCGCCTCGAGATGGCCCTGCTGCAGACGCAGGACGGCGGTCGATCGGTTCAGGTCGATCTGCCAGGGGTGGTGGGCGTCGAACGCGTCGGCGATGAGGTGGTTGGCCTCGGCGAGGGCAAAGTCGGCTTCCTCGAGGCGTTCGGACTCGAGGTAGAGCCGACCCAGATTGAGCCAGTTGAGGCCGAGGCGCGGATGGTCTTCGCCGAGGGTCTTGCGGCTGATGTTCAACGCCTTGAGATAGAGCGGCTCGGCGTCGTCGATGCGCCCCTGGTTGAGGTAGAACTCTGCCAGGTTGTTCAGCGCGATGGCCATGGCCGG
>JBCCGX010000758.1:0-5189 GCA_039029035.1 Acidobacteriota bacterium
AATGGCAAGCGAACTTCGCGCTACACTCATCGAAACCACGTGCGGGGGTACGGGAGCATGGCGAACAACCGAGCAGGCCGAGGTTCGCAACAGGCCGCGCGCTCGGCACTGCGGTCCGAAGCGCGCTACGAGGCCATTCTGAAGTCGGCGGTCGACGGCATCGTCACCATCGACGATGCTGGCATCATCGATTCGGTGAATCCCGCCACCGAGCGCATGTTCGGCTACCGTGCGGATGAGCTCATTGGCCGCAACGTCAAGATCCTTATGCCGTCGCCTTACCATGAGGAGCACGACGGTTACCTCGACCGGTACCTCGAGACGGCCGAGAAGAAGATCATCGGGATCGGTCGCGAGGTGGTCGGCCGGCGCAAGGATGGCTCCGTCTTCCCGCTCGATCTGGCGGTCAGCGAGGTCGTCCTCGAGGGCAGCCGCTCGTTCGTCGGCCTGCTGCGCGACATCACCGAGCGCAAGGAGTTCGAAGAAGCGCTGCGCCGCGAGCGCGATTTTGCCGAGGGGCTGGTGGAGACCGCCCGGGTCATCGTCCTGGTGCTCGATCCCGAGGGCCGGATCGTGCGCTACAACCCCTACATGGAGCGGATCTCGGGCTATCCGCTGGACGAAGTTCGCGGCCAACATTGGTTCCCGAAGTTCGTGCCGGAGCGCGAGCATCGGCGGATTCGGCGGGTGTTCAAGCGCGCCCTCGAGACCAAGCCAACCTCGGCGATCGTCAATCCGATCATCACCAAAGACGGCACCGAGCGGGTGGTGGAATGGCACAACACGTCGCTGCACGATGCGAACGGCAACGTGACCGGTGTGCTGGCCACCGGCCAGGACATCACCGAGCGCTCCAACCTCGAGAGCCAGTTACGGCAAGCGCAGAAGATGGAGGCGGTCGGTCGCCTGGCGGGCGGTGTAGCGCACGATTTCAACACCCTTTTGGGCTCGATCTTCGGCTACAGCGAGATGGTGCTCGACCAACTGGGCGCGGAGCATCCGCAGCGCCGTGCGATCGAGCAGATCCTGCGCGGCGCGGAGCGCGGCGCCAAGCTCACCCGTCAGCTTTTGGCTTTCAGCCGCCGCCAGGTACTGCGGCCCCGGCTGCTCGATCTGAACACGGTGATCGGTGAGATGGAGGACATGCTGCGGCGCCTGATGACCGAAGACATCGAGTTGGCTTTCGAGCTCGAGCCGCAGCTCGGCCGGGTCAAGGTCGACTCCGGGCAGATCGAGCAGGTGATCATGAACCTGATCGTCAACGCCGCCGACGCCCAGCCGCAAGGCGGCCGGATCGTCATCGCGACCGCCAATCGCGATATCGACGCCGGCCACGCCGACCGCAGCGCCGTGTTGGTGGCCGGGCGCTACGTCATGCTCGGCGTGCGCGACGCCGGGACCGGCATGGACGACGAAACCCGCAGCCGAGCGTTCGAGCCCTTCTTCACCACCAAAGCCCAGGGCAAGGGCACCGGCCTCGGGCTGTCGACGGTCTACGGCATCGTCCGCCAGAGCGGCGGCGGGGTGGTGATCGACAGCGCGCCCGGCCGCGGCACCTGCGTCAACATCTACCTCCTACGCAGCGAGGACGAGGTCGAGGACGCGCCGCGGGAGGCCCCTCCGGAGGCCCCCGGGAAGGGCTCCGAGACCCTCTTGCTGGTCGAAGACGACGAGATGTTCTTGGAGCTCACCGGCGAGGTCTTGGAGTCACAGGGCTATCAGGTGCTCTCTGCCAGCAGCCCGAGCGAGGCCCTGGCGATCAGCCGTCGGCACCCCGAGCCCATTCACCTGTTGGTCACCGACATGGTGATGCCGGAGATGACCGGCCGAGACCTGGCGCGCCGTCTCACCGAAGAGCGCCCGCAGCTCGTCGTGCTACTGATGTCGGGCTACAGCGACGAGATCCTCGAGGAGCGCGGTGCCGCCGATGCCGACCGCGCCTTCATCCAGAAGCCGTTCAGCACCAAAGATCTGGCGCGTGCCGTGCGGGAGCTGCTGGACGGATCGAAAGCCTAGGTCGCTTCGTTCTCAGGCTGGTGAATTCTCGCGGAGAGGGTCCCGTGCAGGCAAGTCAGCCGAGATTCCCGCATGGGACACTAACGCCAGAAGGGGATGTAGAAGCGATGGCTGTCGGGGTCGAAATCGTCCTCGGACTGCTCGTCGATGGTCGCGTGGCGCGAGATGACGAGATTGTGCCGACCTGAGGTCAGGCCTTCGAGGGCGAGGTAGGTCACGACACCGTGACCCCGGCCGTCCGGGCCGTCCGCGAACAGGAGTACCGGCTCACTCAACACGGCCCCATCGAGCTCGATCGTCCACAGGCGGGCGAAACAGGCCAGCGCCGCCTGGCGTGCCTGCGCGGTGCCGGAGTGGTCTCGCATCGCGGCGACCAGGTCGCCATCGATGCGGAAGGGCTCGTTTTCGGAGCATAGCTCAGCCAGGCGCGGGTTGTCGCCCCGTGGATGGTAGGGCAGGAAAAGCCGCAGCCATGGGCCGGTCGGTACGTCGTTCGGGATCGAGGGTACCTGCAGCGGACCCTCGTCGACCCGCAGAGAGTCGTAGTACCGCGAGCGCATCCCTTGCTCGGCGGGCGCATCCGGCGCCCACACGTAGCTATCCAGATTGTCGATGAACCGCGGCGCCACAATGGGCACGATGGCAGCTGCCCCGAGGAGCAAGCTCAAAGGCAAGCCGAGAACTAACGACTTCCACCACGCCTGCTTACGTCGCGTCAGGTTGGACCAGAGGACATAGGTAGCCGGAGCCCATAGAAAGCTGAGGCTCACGTACCAGGTGATCTGGAAGAGAATCCGAACGACCTTGCCGCCAAAACCCTTGCTCTTGTTGCGCCGAGCCAGAGCTTGATCGAGCCAGGTGCAGGCGAGGGTCGGAAGGAGGATGAGCAGGAGAACCGTGAGGTAGGCACGATCCGCCAGCACTCCGATCGGAAGGTCGACGCCGAGGGCAAACGCCACCCCGGCCACTCCGATCGCGAATGAGCACCACAGACTGAAAACCAGAGCCATGCTGACAACGATGAACAGGACCGAGAATAGAGAGCTGGCGACCTTGTCGACCTGATCCTGGAAACGGCGAGGAAGCACCTTCTCTTCCAGACAGGCCTGCTGGATCGGCCCAAGATCGATCCGCTCCCAGAGAATGCCTCGCGGAAAGACGGCGTTGAGGCCGACGAGCCCGACCCACAGTCCGCGCAGCAGGATGTGCACGATGAAGATCACGATCGCCGGTGTGATGGTCATCTTGGCCGGCCAGTAGACGAGGAAGATCAGATCCTCGAGATCGCTCGAAACGTGCGGTGCGATCTGTTGGTAGAGGCTGTCGACAGCGGACGGCAGCTTGAGCAGGGCGAGGACGATCGCGCCCGAGATCAGGAGCTCCATCTCCCAGGTCCGGCGATGGAGATGCTGCTGTAGAGCCGGCTCAGGCTGTTTGTCGGTCATAGGCTCTCTATACGGTCGCGAAGCGTCACTATTCTCTGCCTTCGATCGGAAGGGTCAGCACGAGGGTGTTGCCTTCGGCTGCACCGATCAGCTTGAGCTCGCCACCGAGCAGGTGACTGAGGCGGCGGGCGATCGGCAAGGCCAGGCTTTGACCACCGAGCCGTCGCCGCGTCTGGGGGCCAGTGTAGGCGAAGGGCTCGAAGACGGCCTGGTGCTGAGCGTCCGGCACCGGCTCGGCGCCGTCTGTGACGCGAACCGTGAGCTGGTTATCGGCCTGAGTGAGATCGAGCGCGACATCGCCCTGGGGCGTCGTACGGATCGCGTTGGTCAGCAGAGTGTCGAGGATCCGCTGCACCAGTCCGCGGTCCGTCGTCACTTTGTCGAGTCGATCGAGCGTTTGGCTCGTCACCAAGCGGAGCTGCCGAGACTCCGCAACCGGTCGGTAATCTTGCACGATCGGGTCGACCAAATCGCCTGGTGAGACCTCTGTCAAGACGGGCGCTATCCGGCCGTCGTCGATCCGGTTCAGCAAACCGACTTCTTCGATCAAGCCGCGGACATCCGACGCCGCCTGACGGATTTTCTGCACATAGCCGAGGTCCTTGGGGCCGAGGTTGCCGGCGCGGTTCTCGCCCAACAGCTCGGTCAGCATCAGGATGCTGCCGAGAGGGGTCCGCAACTCGTGGGTCAAGCCCGATAGGAAACGCTGCTCGGGTTTGTTCGACTGGCTGGCCATCGTCTTCCTTCCGGCCCATGCTAACCCGCTGCCCGGTTGACTCTTGCAAGTCAGCGCCATTGTCGGCTGGTGCGCCAGGCCCTCAACCACCCTTCGGAGCGGTTCTGTGCGTCGCGGGAGGGCGGCTGTCGAGCACAGAGGCTACCCGGTGGAGCGTGATGAAGTCCGACCGTTGGTGTGTGTTGCGTCGCTCCGAGCTGCCCTAATCTGTTGGCATGATGGTCTCTCATCCGGTGCATGTGCCCGCCTGGCAAGGCGCCTACTCGCTCGGCGCCACCGAGGGGGTCTATTCCGAGCTCGTCCGGCGGGCCGATGCGGTTCTGCGGTCGGGTCGACCGGTGGTACTCGACGCCTCGTTCGCCCGTCGGCGCTATCGCGCCGAGGCCCGCAAGTTGGCCGAGAGACACGGTGTGCCCTTCCGCTTCGTCGAGTGCCGCGCCACACCGGCCGCCCTCGAGGAACGGCTGCGGCAGCGCGCCGAGCAACCCGGTGTATCCGACGGGCGGCTCGAGATCCTGGCCGATTTCGCCGCCCGCTGGCAGCCGGTGGAAGAGCTGGCGGAAGGCGAGGTCCAGATCGTCGATACCACCCAGCCGATCGAGCTCAACCTCGAGGCGATCGAGCAGCAGCTCGCCATCGGCCGGTGGGATTGGCCCTCTGAGTTTACCGGGATAGTTGGCAAAGGCCCCACCCCACGGCGTGGGGTGGGCCTGCCCGTCGGCGACTCTCGAACCGCCCCGTGACGGCTGTCCGGGTGCCCGCCCGGATGGAACACTGAGGGGGTCCAGGCAGACAGGTTCGAGAACGACCCGATTGGAGAAGACCATGATCAAGCCCAGCAAGATCATTCTGGTGGGTACGTCATTGACCGAAGCCAGCGATCCGGTGGTGCGCGCCGGAGCGGAGCTGGCTCGTTGTTGGAACGCCGAGCTACACTTCTTCCATGCCTTCAGCTTGCCGGTGGCCTACTTCGCCGCACCGGCCGGCGTGGC
>JBCCGX010000759.1:0-5189 GCA_039029035.1 Acidobacteriota bacterium
CGCCACCGATCCTCAGCATTTCTGACGTCGCGGTCGACGAAGGCGATGAAGGTACGACTGCGGCGGTCTTCCGGGTCGATCTGTCGATGCCCTCGGAGATGGCGGTGTCGGTCGGCTACGAGACCGCTGACGGGACGGCGGTGGCAGGGGAAGATTACGAAGCGACCAGCGGCACCTTGACCTTCGCCCCCGGTCAGACCCTGGCCAGCCTCCAGGTGGCGGTCTTCGGCGATACTGAGATGGAGGCTGACGAGCTCTTCGCGGTGAACCTCTTCCAAGCCCTCGGCGCTGTGATCGGCGACGGCGCGGGACGTGGCGTGATCCGCAACGACGACGGCGGCGAGGTGAGCCGTGTCCGCTTCGTCACCAACCGCCAGAGTGTGATGGAAGGGGGCGGCACGGCGGAGATCGCGCTGGAGCGCATCGGCAGTACCGCTGGACCAGCCCAGGTGGCGGTCTCGACGGTCGCCGGCACTGCCCAGCCTGGGCAGGACTTTCAGCCCCTGCAGACCGTCGTCCGCTGGCTGCCCGGCGAGCAAGGGCGCAAGACTGTGACGGTCGGTGTGGTCGACGACAACCGGCGGGAAAGCGACGAGGCCCTCGGCCTACGGTTGAGCCAGCCCCTCGGCACCGAGCTCGCCGCTCCGACCGAACTGCTGCTGACGATCATCGACGACGATACCCCCCTCCGGCTCGAAGCCGTTGGTGATCAGGAAGTCACCACCCAGGTGCGCCAGGAGCTCGATCTGCAGGTGCGCGCCGCGCGCGCCGACGGCAGCCCGGTGGCGGGCGCGACGATCCTCTGGCAGGTGCAGGACAACGCCGAGCGGGTCGGCCCGGCGGAGCGGCCGAGTGACGACGAAGGCATCTCCACCGTCCGTTTGCGCGCCGCTACCCGGCCAGGTCAGGCGACGGCGGTGGCGCGCTTGCAGGGGACCGACAGCGCCGTTGCCTTCGCCCTCAGGGTCGAGGGCGACCTCGGGAGCCTACCCGGCGGCGGCGACAACGACGGCGAGGTGGATGTCGGCAGCGTGCTCGATCAAGGCTGCACCACCGCCACCGGCGACCTGCTCGAAGCCTGCGAGTTCCTTTTCGGATTGGCGACGGACGACGAGCGGCGCCGCGCTCTCGACGAGCTCACGCCGCGCAGCGCTGTGGCCCAGGGTAATGCCGCGCTGCGCGCACCTCGGGTGCAGTTGCGCAACGTCGGCAGCCGCTTGAACGCCCTGCGCGGCGGCAGCTCGGCGCGCTTCGCGGCCGACCAGCTGGGGATCAGCATCCGGGGCGACGCCTTCGCTGTCGGCACGATCCGTCAGGCCAAAGCGGGTTACCGGGTGGACGAAAAGAAGCTGGCGCACTACTTCGAACGGGTGCTGCTCGACCAGATGGAGCTCGATCGACCGCGAGCCCTGGCCGCTAAATCGAGCCAGAGGACCGTCGAGACCGAATCGCCGTGGGGCTTCTTCGTCAACGGTCGTATCTCGTTCGGTGAAGCGCCGCAGACCGGCCGCGAGACGGGCTACGACTTCGAGACCCAAGGCGTCACCGCCGGGGTCGACTACCGGCTGAACGATCGCTTCGTGCTCGGCGCCGGGATCGGTTACCTGGCCACTGACGTCGATCTGACCTCTGATGGTGGCGATATGCAGACGGAAGGCGTTTCCCTTTCCCTCTACACCACCTACTACACCCGGCGTTTCTATCTCGATGGCATCGTCGCCTACGGCAAGAACGACTACGAGATGACGCGCTTCATCGATCTGCCGCGGCCGTTCCGTGGCGCAACGCGTCAGGTGGCGCGCGGCGAGCCCGAGGGTGATCAGCTCTCGATCGACCTGGCGGCCGGCTATGATTTCCAGCTCGGCGCGGCGAATCTCGGCGGCTTCGTGCGCGCCAGCTTCGTCGACGCTTCGATCGATCGCTTCAGCGAGACCGGTGCTGGCCCGTTCGATCTCCTCTTCAGCGAGCAGCAGATCGAATCGCTGCAGGGTGAGATCGGGCTCGAGATCTCACGGCCATTCAGCCTGCGCTGGGGCGTCGTGCAGCCGAGCCTACGGGTCGCCTACCTGCACGAGTTCGAGGACGACCGCCGCCTCATCCGGGCGCGCTTCCGCAGCGATCTGGTCGGCCGCCAGTTCGTCGTCGTCACCGACACCCCGGATCGCGATTTCTTCAATGTCGGCGCCGGGATCACCGTCACCTTGCCGCGCAGCATGGCGACCTATCTCATCTTCGATACTGATCTGGCGCGCGACGATCTCGACATCTACACCCTTTCCGGAGGCTTTCGCTTCCAGTTCTGATCGCGCTCGGCCCACTGAACAAGGAGAATACCGTGCGCCCATCCACAGCTCATCCCGCTTGTTTGATCGTTGCGATGCTGCTTGCCACGGCGATCCTTGCGCCCGATGCCGCGCAGGCCAAAAAGAAACCCAAGTCGGCCAAGATCGAAAGCGCTGACGATCTCTTGATCGTCGACTGCTTGCTGCCCAACAAGGTGCGCCGCCTGGGGCGGCGCAACACCCACATCCTGCCGCGTCGGCCGATTCGCACCACTGCCATCGATTGCCGCATCCAGGGCGGCGAGTACACCGAGCCCGATCAGGTCAACTATCGCACCTCGCTCGAGGTCTGGCTGCCGCAGGCCAAGAGCGGCGATGCCGAGGCGCAGTTCTACGTCGGCCAGATCTTCGAGAAGGGGCTCGGCACCACCGCCGACTACCAGGGCGCCGCCGAGTGGTACGGCAAGGCCGCCGAGCAGGGGTATGCTGCGGCCCAGACCAGCCTGGGCTACCTCTACGAGGAGGGCCTCGGGGTCGAGCGCGACGAGGTGCAAGCGCTCAACTGGTATCGCAAGGCGGCCGGTCTGGCCGAGGATCTGGTGGTGCTCGAACAGACCGATTACGACGAGCTGGTGGCAGCCCGCGAAGGACTCACCGCCAAGCAGAGCGAAGTCGACGAGTTGGAGCGCCAGGTCGACGAGCTGCGCCGGCAACTGAAGGAATCGAAGGCCGAAGCGCAGAGTGACGCTGATCGCCAAGCAACCTTGGAATCGATCCTCGGGCGCCTGCGCGCCGATCTGGCGGCGCGACAGAAAGAGTTGGCAGAAGGCCAGGAGCGTATCGCTCGCCTGGAACAGAGTCAGGCCGTTTCGGTCGCCGATGAGATACCGAGCGAGGAAGGCTTTTCCTTGGCCGATCTCCCGTTCGGGAGCTACCACGCCCTGGTGATCGGCAACGATGGTTACCGCGATCTGCCGGCCCTCGACGGCGCGGCGCGGGACGCCCGCCTGGTGGCCGAGATCCTCGAACAGAAGTACGGCTTCGAAGTGCAGTTGATGATCGACGCCGACCGGCTCGCCATCATGAACGCCCTCAATGACCTGCGGGAGTCCCTCACCCAGGAGGATAACCTGCTCGTGTTCTATGCCGGCCACGGTCTGCGGGACGAGAACGGTAACACCGCCTACTGGCAACCGATCGACGCGGCGCCGCGCAACCCCGCCAACTGGATCCCCAACGAGGTCATCACCGAGCACCTCGATCTGATCGCCGCGCGCCACGTCTTCGTCGTCGCCGATTCGGTCTACTCCGGCTTGCGCACCCGATCGTCCGTCGCCCGTCTGCGTCGCGGCATGACCGCCGAGGAGCGCCACTACCACATCAAGCTCCTGCTCGAGAAACGCTCGCGCCTGGTCCTCGCCTCAGGCCGCTCCGGCCCCACCGCCGGCGACGGTGCCTCGCGCTTCGCCAAGACTTTTCTGGAAGTCCTGCAGGAGAACGATGCTGTTCTCGAAGCCTCGTCGCTCTACAGTCGGGTCAATGAGCGCCTGCTGGCGGGTCAGGACCAAGCGCGGCCGGTGGAATTCGCCACGATGCGCTGGGCGCGCAACGACCTGGCCGAGTTTTTCCTCGTGCCCAAGCGGTGAGCCGGGCTTTCGCGAAGTTCAAACCCTGGCCGGCCCGCACGCGTCTAAACCTCCATACACCGAGTCTTTCCTCGACCGGAACGGAGGTCTCCATGCGTTCGATGGCTACCCGCTGCGCCCCGTGCTTTCTTTTGCTCTTCGCCGGCATCACCTGGCTCGCAGGGTCCCCTACGCAAGCCAACAATGGTGCCCTGGCGAGCGCCTATCCGATCGAGAACGTCGAGATCGATGGTCAGCTGGGCGATTGGGGCGATGGGCACAGCGCGTACCTGATCGAGCGGTTTCCGCCGGAGAACGCGCCCGAAGCGGCAGATTTCCGCGCCACCTTCCGAGTCGCCTATGGTCTTCAGGAGCAGGCACTCTATGTCGCGGTCGAGGTGATGGACGACATCGACTTTCGCCACCCCGGAGAGGAGCCGGAGTGGGGTGAGCAAGACAGTCACTTGCTCTATGTCGACAAGCAGCACTTGCCGCGAGGCTCCGGCGGTGTGCTCTACATGGCGGGGCACGGCCTGCGCGACATCGTCTCGCCGCTGGACGCCTGGGACCCGGCCAACACTGGGGCGAGTTGGGACGACGCCCAGGTGGCGATCGGGCGCCATGGGCAGACAACGGTCTACGAGTGGCGTATCCAGCTCGGTGACCAGCTGGTGCCCAACAAGACGATCGGCCTCGATCACCTGCTCTCCGATCGTGACGCCGCCGACGAAAACAATACCCTCGTCCTGTGGGGGGAAGGCTTTGGCAAGAGCACCCGGACTTGGCGCCTCGGCGACGTGCTGCTGCTGGAGCGGGGTACCCCGCTGGGGCGTCTCGAAGGCACCGTTCGGTGGCAACGGGAGAGCGAGGCCGCGCGGATCAGGCAGGTTCGGATCACCTCCCTCGACCAGTCCCGCCTGTGGGTTCAAGCTCCTGTCGATGCGGAGGGTCATTACGAGGTCGAGCTGCCAGTGGGACGCTACCGCATCGCTTCGCCCTACCGGCTGACCAATCCCTTCGGCCAAGGCGACAGCCTGCCGCGGCGCATCGACGAGACAGTCACTGTCGACGCCACGGTGGGCACCGAAGGCTCGAGCGTGGCCGAGCCTCTGGTGCTACCCACCTACGATCGGCCGGATTATCTCTTTCGCCAGCAGGGCGCCTTCGCCGGCTTCGATGCGAGCCGTGTGCCCGAGATCGACGCCTTTGTCGAGGCCTTTCGCCGTTACTACGAGGTGCCAGGCGTTTCGGTCGCCCTGGTCCATGACGGCAAGCTCGCTTA
>JBCCGX010000760.1:0-5175 GCA_039029035.1 Acidobacteriota bacterium
CCTTGGGTGCCGGCTCCGGCACCTTGGGTGCCGCCTTCGGTTCTTTCGGTGTCGCCTTTGGCTCCTTCGGCGCGGTTTGCGGCTCCATGATGCTTCCTCCTCGTATCGGCCTGATCCTCGCCCCTACCTCTAGGATAGACGAACTTTGTCGGCCGGCTTCGACATTTGTCCCAGCCGCCCCTACAACCGATCCTGAAACCTGAGGGGCGGCAACAACATCGAAGTTACCGAGACCGGCGAAGAGGACAATAGATCGTCGACGAAGGCGGCGTCCCGACATCCTGCCGGTCGCCGATTCCACGAATTCACCGCGACGACCCACGAGAGGTGAACTGATGAAACGGAACTTACTCTGCGGCCTGTTGGCCGCCGTCAGCGTTTGGAGCTGGTCGGCGATGCAGCCGGCGACCGCCGCCCCCGACACGGAAAGGAAGGAACGAGTGTACGCCAAACCCACTGACGAAGACCTCCGCGCCCGGCTTACCCCGATGCAGTACAAGGTCACCCAGAAGGATGGAACAGAGCCTGCCTTCCGCAACGATCTGTGGGACAACAAGAAGGCCGGTATCTATGTCGACATCGTGAGCGGCGAGCCGCTCTTCAGCTCGAACGAGAAGTTCGACTCGGGCACCGGCTGGCCGTCGTTCTGGGCGCCCCTGGAGAAGGACCACATCGTGGAGCACGTCGACCGCAAGTTCTTCATGGTGCGCACAGAAGTACGCTCAAAGCACGGCGACTCACACCTTGGTCATGTCTTTCCCGACGGGCCCAAGCCCACCGGGCTGCGCTACTGCATCAATTCGGCCAGTCTACGTTTCATTCCGGTGGAGGATCTCGAAGCCGAGGGCTACGCCGAGTACTTGAAGAGCTTCGAAGGCAAATAGGTCGGTTCAGAGCCCGACCTCGACGCCGATCCGGACCAGAGCGCCGAGGAGCGCCGCCAGCGCGGCCGGCCAAACGCTCAGGGTGCGCTCGCGGATCATTCCCAAGGCGATGCCGACGACAAGGGCCGCACCACCGGTAGCGGCCATCTGCTCGACGCCATCCAAGGCGAACGGCGGGCCGGCGATCCAGTAGCGCGACGCAGCGACCGTTGCCAGGGCGTAGAGCCCGGCCTGGGCCAGCACCGGGCCGGAGACGAACCATCGGCTGCCGACAGTCTGCACCGGCGAATCGAGAATCAGCAGCCCGTGGACGAGGCCACGGAAGCACAGCTCGAGGGCCAAAGCGGCGAGGACTGTCGCCCCCAGCAGGGCGGCCAGCGGCTCAGGAGTCAACTGCTGCTGCTGCGGGACCCAGGCGCCTCCCACCGCGGCGCCGACCAGCACCACCGGCAGCAGCAGCAGCCAATCGCGTCCGGCTGGCTGA
This sequence comes from Acidobacteriota bacterium, assembly GCA_039029035.1. Lineage (GTDB taxonomy): Bacteria > Acidobacteriota > Thermoanaerobaculia > Multivoradales > J023 > JAAELT01. The sequence goes on from JBCCGX010000760.1 coordinate 1,369, forward strand.
CGCCAACCGAAGAGCCAAGTCCAGCCGCGCGATAGCTTGCGGGTCAGGAGCAACGCTCCGAGGCCGACGACCAGAGCTGCCAGGGTCAGATCGAGGGCGCAGCTCAGGGCCGGTGATCGGACCCAGCGCGACAGCAGCTCAGCGCCGCTGCCGGCGGCGGACAGGAGACTCGACTCGGGTCCGAGAAAGAGCTGCCTCGAGATCACTGCCACGCCGGCTCCCAGCACGAGGAGCAACGCCCAGAGAGCGGCGGTTGCGTAGCGCTGCAGGTGCTCGACCGGCCGCACCCGTTTGTAGGTCATCTTGAGGATCTTGCCGATCTCGCGCGGTGTCAGGGCAGTGCCGGACGGTCTTGGTGAGCCTCCGATCTCGTCCGAGCCACCCCAACGCTTCTCGGGTGGCCGGCCATCGACGCCCGGGTCGAGCAAGTTGAGCTTGCCGTAGGCCTCTTCCAAGTCGATGCTGGCCAGGGCCGCGGTGCGACGCAGGGTGTACTGCCCGGCGACACGCTCCAGAGCGATGATGCCCAGCCGGTCGCCCCAGGTCTTCTTCAGCCGCTTCTCGACCTCGTAAATGCCCGACGAGTCGCGGCACACCACCGCCACCCGGTCTTCGCCGATATCGACATGACCGTAGACTTCGTCGACACTAGCGTAATCGGTCAGATCGGTGGAGTGGTAGACCAGCCGATCGATCTCGAGCAGCATCGATCGGGTGTACTCGACCAGGTCGGCTTCCTGCCAGCCGCCAGAGCTCTTGAGCTCGAGCTCGATGGCGTGCAGCTTGTCGAGCCGCTCTTTCTCGGCCAGGTAGACGGCTTGCGGCAGACCGCAATGCTCGGCGAGCTCGAAGCCGTTGGCGTCGATCGCTCCCTCCAGATGGATCAGGGGCAGGATCAGATCGCGCTGCTGCGGAGTCAGCTGGCGCACCCGGCGATGGTTGAGCAAGACCCAGATGGCGAACACTGTGTCGAGATCGGGCTCGTTGGCGAACACCGTCCAGTCGCCACGATCGAGCTCGAGCCCTTTGACCACGACGATCAACGCCTGCTGGCAGGTGGCGAGGGTGAAGGCCCTGAGGCAGTCCTGATGGTGATCGAGGTTGTAGAGCTGTTGGTTGTTGTCGATAACCGGCGCAAATTGCCCCGCCCCATCGAGAAAAACGACCCGTTCGCCGAGGCGCCGGGCATCGGCCTCCGAGAACTGATGATTGCGGTCGATCGAGACCGCGACGCGCGGTGCTTCGCCGCACATCAGCATGCGACCGTCCTCACGATCGCGGATCTCGTAGCGATTGGGCAGCTCGTCGGGCTGCTCCACCAGCACCGCCTCGCGCTCGGCGCTGACGTGGAACGGCACGACCCCACCGCGCGGACCGGCCGGCAGCTCGCTACGCACCACGTTGCGTAATCGGTCGAACCGATCGGTGGCTTCGCTGTGCTCCACCTTCGTCACCCGTTGTCGTCCTCCTTCGATCGCTCGGGGATTATAGCCCCCCGAGCTCCAGAACCAGCTCGATGTCGACATCGAACTCGATCGTCTGCCGCGTGCTGTCTCCGGTGCGGCCATCGGTCGCCACGATGGTACAGCGGCCGTGCGGTATATGGTCGATGACAAAACGGCCGTCTGAGTCGGTGAAGGTCTCACCACGGAACTCGCCGGCACAGCGCGCGGTGACGGTGGCCCCGGCGAGCGGGCCACCCGGCTGCAGCACGCTGCCGGTCATGCGGTAGCCGTCGGCAAAGCGTAAGTCGACCCGCAGCTCATCCGTGCCTTGCGGCACTTCGATCCGCTCCTGGGCCGAGCGGGTCGGGTTGAGCAACTCGGCGCGGATGATCCACTCTCCTGCTTGCAGGCCGCTGACCCGAAATTCACCATCGAAATTGACCACGCCGTATTGCTCGCCAAAGACCTCCAGCGGCTCTCGCTGCCGCAACGGCCCCCGGGCAACGACCTTCAAGCGCGCCAGGTCTTCGAGCTCGAGACCGCTGATCCGGCCGGCGACGATAGCCCCTTCGACGAGCTCGACGAGCAGGTCCGAGCGCCCTCCCTCAGGGATGAGGAAGGGCTCGCTCGTGTGCGTCGCGTAGCTCTCGTGGCGGCAGATCAGGCGGTGCTCACCTGCCGTGGCACGGAACTCGAAGGTGCCCGCCGGACCGGTGCGGCCTAACGATCGGTCGCGCGCCCAGCCGGATCCCAGCGCGACGAGGCGTACTTCGACCCCGTTGACCGGCAAACCGGCACTATCGACCACTCGGCCGGCGACCGGATGGGTCTCCTGATCGCGATCCTCGAGACGCAGGCGCAGGCTGTGGGGTCGATCGCCTTCGATCTCGACACGGGTCCGGACCGGCTCGAAGGCCGAGCGCCGGGCGGTGAGCTCGTAGGCTCCAGCCCCCAAGGGCTGGAGGACGGCGATTCCGTCCGAGCCGGTGACACCGAAGGCACTTCGTCGCCGGACGCTATTCTCTCCAGGTTTTGCCTTCGAGGCGAGGCTGAGCCAGACTTGCGACGCGGCGGCGCCGCTCGAATCCACCACCGTGACCTCCAGCGACCCCCACTGGCGCAGCTGCAGGTCGAGGTCGGTCAGCCCTTCCGAGGTCAGCTCGCGCTGGATGGGCTCCGACTGTAGGCTGCCAGCCACCGCGATGATGGTGTAGGTGTCGGGCTGGATGCCCGCCGCTTCGAAGTGGCCTTCGCTGTCGGTGTTGACGCTGCGCGAGCCGGCGACTGACCGGTTGCGACCCGGCAAGGGGCGAAAGTCGACGGTCGCCGACACCCCCCGGCCGCGGCGGTCGAACACCCGACCGGTGACGCGGGCGCCGGTTTGCAGCTCGATGTCGAGCCGCTGGTCGTCGTCTTCGATGGTTAGCGGCACGATCTGAGGTAAGAAACCCTCGGCAGTCACCAGAAGGGCCAGCCGGCTCTTCTGTGGCAGCCCCTCGAGGTGGTAGGAGCCGTTGTGGCGGCTGGTGGTGGTGGCGAACCACGGCGACGTCGCCCGCTGCACGACAATTTGCTCGCCATCGGCATTGCGCAGCGACAGCTCGGCCCCGGCCACCGCCGCACCGGTCTCGTCGACGACCTCGCCAGCGAGCACGATCCCTGGCACCAGGACGATGGTGCCGAGATCCAGCGGCCCTTCGCCGTCTTCGATCTCGACCCCTGGCACTAGGAGCTCGGGGAAACCCCGTCCCTTGGCCGCCAGATAGTAGGTGCCGAGGGGCAGATCGTGCAGGATGAAGACCCCTTCGCTGTCGGTGGTGGCACCGAAGTTCTCTTTGACCTCGAAGCTCTGTGCGGCAGCGGGGCCGGTCAAGGTCGGTAGGAGCTGCACCTCGGAGCCGACGATGGGCATCTCGTGCTCGTTGACCACCCGACCGAAGCCGCTGCGACCGCGAGTCAAGGTGATCACCAACTCATCGACCACCTGGCCAGGTTCCATCGGCGGCACCGGTTGATAGTGCACCGCGTAGCCCGCCCGGCTGACCCGCAGCTCGAAGCCCCGGGACGGTACCAAGCCACCCACAGTGAATCGCCCGTCGTCGCCGGAACGCTCCTTGACCGCCTCGAGCAGCCAGCGGCCGGTTCCCTGCAGTCGGCCGAAGTGGCGGTTCCAACCCAGGCCGTGGGGCCGGGCGCTACGCACGGCGGCACCGCTGATCGCTTCGCCATCACCATCGACCACCCGGCCGGGCAGAGACACCGCTGGGGTCAGGCGCGCCTCGAGGTCGGCCATGTCTTCGGCGAAGGGGCCGTAGGCGATGGTCAGATAACCCGGCGCGCCACAACGTAGGGTCGCCGCCTC
>JBCCGX010000761.1:0-5174 GCA_039029035.1 Acidobacteriota bacterium
CGACGATGAGTGCACTGCCGGCCAGCAGGCTGATCCACACCGGCACCCCCAGCACGGTCAAGGCGTTGCCGACCAGCACTGCCACCGAGCCGGTGAGCATGGCGTAGGGCAGCTGGGTGCGCACGTGGTCCACATGGTCGCAGCTCGAGGCGGTCGAGGAGAGGACGGTGGTATCGGAGATCGGGGAGCAGTGGTCGCCCATGATCGAGCCTGCGAGCACCGAGCCGATGGCGCCGAAGACCACCGCCTGGGCAGCGGCCGACTCCGGTGCGATGCCACCGCCGAGGGCGATGGCCAACGGGATGACGATCGGGAAGAGGATCGCCATCGTCGTCCACGAGGTACCGGTGGCGAAGGCGATCGCCGCCGAGACCACGAAGACCGTCGCTGGGAGCAAGCCCGGGGGTAGGGTGTCGGAGAGGATCTCGAGGATGAAGGAGGCCGTCCCCAGCGCCTTGGTGACGTCGCCCAACGACCAGGCGAGGACCAGGATGACGATCGCCATCATCATGGCGCGCACGCCGCCGCCCCAGGCGCCGATGCCGCCGGACAGGGTCAGGATCCGCTGACTGCCAGCGAGGAGCAAGCCAGCGATGCAGGCCGCGGTCGAGCCCCAGAGCAGGGGTGAGTAGGGGTCGGCGTTACCGAAGATCTTGTACAGCGAACGCTCGCCTTCCGGCGTCGCGGCAATACCGGTACTCACCAGGCCCCATAAGACGGTCAGGACCAGGACCGCGACCGGGATCAGGCCGTTCCACCAGCGTCCTGCCGGGACGTTCGGTGCCTCCTCGAGGTCCGATTCGATGTCGGCCGCCAGTTGGGCGCCTTCGCGGAACAGACCCTTGCCGGCCGCAGCTCGGCGCTCGGCGACCAACATGGGACCGAAGTCCCGCCCCAGGATCGATACCGAGCCCACCATGACGAGGGTAAAAATCGGGTAGAAGAGGTAGGGGATGGTCTGCAAGAAGACCTCGAAGGCGGTGGTGTCACGCAGCTGAGCCGCGAGGGCTGGCGCAGTGCTGCTCTGGCTGGCGGTGAGCTCCAGACCGTCGCCGATCAAGCCCAGCTGGTAGCCGATCCAGGTCGAGATCAGAAACAGCGACGCCACCGGTGCCGCTGTGGAGTCGACGATGTAGGCCAGCTTTTCGCGCGAGATCTTGAGCTTGTCGGTCAGCGGGCGCATCGTGTTGCCGATGATCAGCGAGTTGGCGTAGTCGTCGAAAAAGACGATCACGCCGGCCAGCCAGGTGGCGACCTTGCCGCGCCGCCGATTGGTCGCCAGGGGTGCCACCGCCTCGACCACCGCTCGCATGCCGCCCATGCGGGTGGTGATGCCCACCATGCCGCCGAGCATCAGGGTGAAGAGCACGATCGCCACGTGGTCGCCGTCCGTCAGGGTCTCGCGGCCGAAACGGTTGCCGGCGTCGAAGATCGCACGGATCGGATCGAAGCCGGTCAGAAAGAGGCAGCCGACCCAGATGCCGGCGAAGAGGCTGGTGACCACCTCACGGAAGATCAGCGCCAGAACGATGGCGACGAGGGGCGGCAAGATGGTGACGAAGCCGGGGTAGAGGCGCGGCTCGGCCGTGGCGACGGTCTGGCCGCCGACCTGGACCGAGACCGAGGCCTGATCCTTGGCAGTGACCCGCAGATCGTCGACCCTCACCTCACCCAAGGGCTCGAGAGTTTCTCGCGCGACGACACTGCCGCCGACCAGCACCGTCACATCCACCGGTTCGACCGAGGCCGGCGCCGAGACCTTCACCGCGAACGGGATGTTCTTCAGCAAGACCTCCGGCGTCTCGAGCTTGATCTCCTGCGCGGCGGCCGGCAGGCCCACCACCAAGACCGCTAGCGCCGCGGCGAGGAAGAGCATCGTAGGGCGGATCGCTGTGGCGGCTAGTTTCATCAGCTGAGCTCCTGGTCGATCGAGTCGGCCGAGCCTATCAAACGCATCCTGCGGTGCTCGCTGCACTCCACCGCTGAGGCTTGACGGTCAGTACGTCGGGTGAAGGGCGTCCGAAGCGCGGGTCGGCGGCGACCCTCGGTGCTAGCGTTCAGCAGGGTTCGTGGCCGCTTGACAATCAGCCGAGCCCAACGCGCTCCTGCAGCCGGCGATAGCGCGGATCGGCATGCAGAGTCTCGAAGAAAGGCTCGACTCGCAGGTAGATCAAGTTCGGTGAGCGAACGGCCAAGGCCTCTTCGAGCGCTGCGAGCGTGCTGGCGTGATCCCCGAGACCGGCGTGGACGATGGCCAGGTAGTAGGGATCCATGGCCTCACCCGAGCGGGCTCGGTACTGCAGCTCGTGCAGGAGGTCGCGCGCTTCGTCAGTGTTGCCGGCCCGGGCCTGGACCCAGCCGAGCACACTGAGGTGCAGGTGGCGCTCGCTGTCGTCTCGATGCGGAGGCGCCTCGTCGATCAGCCGAATGGCCTCGGTGTAGCGGCCCATCAGAGCGTAGTTCCAGCTCGCGTAGACGCCGGGCTCGTCGGCCAGCCCGAGCGCTTCGACCTGCTGGAGCTCACTGAGTGATTGGTGGTGGTCACGGGCATTGAGGTGCACCCAAGCGAGGCTGGTGCGGGGGAAGGTGTTGAGTGGATCGAGGGCCACCGCTCGCTGGCCGGCTTCGATAGCCTCTGGGAAGCGGCCGAGACAGGTGAGGAAGAACGAGTAACGTTCGTGGATCCAGGCGTCGCCCGGTGAGAGCTCCAAGGCGCGGCGGAAGGCACTCTCGGCGCCCGACCAATCCCAATCGAAGATGAAGCGAACGATGGCCGAGGCCAGGTGCGCCTCGGCGACGTTGTCATCGAGCTCGAGGGCCTTGTCGGCCGCGGCGCGCGCCAAGGGTAGGGCCTTCGACGTGGACAGGTGGCCGTAGAAGGCGAGCTGCGCATAGTAGTGCGCCAGACCGGCGTAGGCCGGGGCGTAATCCGGATCGATTTTCAACGCTTGGTGGAAGTAGCTGGCGGTCTGATTCGGACCCTCGACATCGCACCGGCCCAGTTGTTGACGCCCTTTGAGATAGAGCTCGTAGGCCCCTGGGTCGACGGGTCGATCCGGCACCTGGGGAGACCTCTGGCTGGCGCTTGCCGTGGCCTGGTCGACGCTGAGACGAAAGGAGCCCGACCCGGTCGTTGCGGCGTCGGACTGTAGGGCGTCGGACTGTAGAGCCTCGGGCTGTAGGGCGTCGCGAATCTCGCGCGAGATGGCCAGGGCGATCTCGCTTTGTAGAGTGAGGACATCACTCATCTGGCGTTCGTAGATCTGCGCCCAGAGGTGCGTGTCGCTGTCGGCATCGGTCAGCTGCACCGTGAAGCGGACCCGCTCTTTGGAGCGTAGGACCGAGCCTTCGACGATAGCGTCGACATCCAGGGCCTGAGCAATCTCGGCCGTCGACCGACCTTGCCGGTCGAGAAATTCGACCGAGCGTCGCGAGATAACGCTCAAGACATCGACCCGAGCCAGGTTGGTGGTCAACGCTTCGGTCATGCCGACAGCGAAGTAGTCTTCGTCCGGGTCACCCGCCAGGTTGTCGAATGGCAGGACGGCGATGCGCAAGTCCAGAGGGACCGTGGAGGCATCGGACGCAGCCGAGGACAAACGATCGATACTCGATAGACCTCCCGCCAGGGCGGCGCAGAGGCCGGCGCCGACCAGCGCGTTGCGGAGGCGGGGCAAAGTGGCCCTGGACGATCTATCGGGGGTGGCAGAAGTCAACAGAGCCCCTGCAACGCACGTCTCGCTGAGGATCTCGCTTTGCGGTAACCAGCGGTACCCGCGCTTGGGAATCGTCTCGATAAAGCGTGGGTGGTGCGCATCGTCACCGAGGGCGCGGCGCAACTCGGCGACGGCGCGGGTGATAGCCGAGTCGGCCACGAAGCGGGTGCCCCAGACGCCGTCGATGATCTCGTCTTTGCTCAACACCCGACCTTCGCCGCGCACCAGGAAGAGCAGTAGCTTGGCCAGCTGAGGCTCCAAGTGGACTTTCTGCGAACCCTTGCAGATGCGGTTGAGCTGGGGGGAGAAAGTCCACTCGGCGAGTTGCAGCTTGGCGGCGCCGAGAGGGTCCTGCTCGATCCTCGGGATCGTCGGATTCTGCGGGCTGTCGGTGATGCTCGGCGCGATCATCGTCGTTTCGCCTCCCGACAGTTTTACGTGTCGACGGTGCCGAAGTTGCTCGACGAAGGTCTGAGCCCTGCTGCGAGGACTTTCCGAGGAAGTTCCGAGGGCTGGATCGGAGCGAGGATCTCGGGCGCCAAAAGCGAGTCCGCAACGAGCCGGAAACGAGCCGGCGGCGAGGAGGTTGCGAAGGACGCGAGGCGCCGCCGGCCGCCACGATGGAGCGCATGAGAGCTGCGGACCAACACTCGTCGGTTATCGGCGTATCGCAACAGCTTACTTGCCGCTCGCGCGGTGCGCTGCGCCGGTGGGTGATGGTCCTCGGGAGTCTCCTCCTCCTGGGGGGGCAGTCGGCCGGCGCCAGCCGGCCGGCTGCTCCGTTTCCAGGCAGCCTGGCTGCCCCGGCTCCCCATGTCGGCGACGCCCTGAGGCCTGTTATGGAGCGCAAGCTGCATCGAGCCTTCGAGGTCGCCCACCGGCGCTTGCACGACGTCGAGTCCTGCCGCGAGCTGTTCCGTGACCTGCGGCACGATGCCTTCGCCGCACTGCACTTCACGCGCTATTTACCCGCGCCGTTGATCGCCGAGCAGCGTATCTGCCGGCACCACGTCTCAGCCTACACCCGCGTCGGCAGTCGCACGACCCGCCTATGCCGTTCCTTCGCCCACCTCGCGGTGGAGCGCGCCGCTGTCGTTCTGCTGCACGAGGCGCTGCACTACGCCGGCCTGCCGGAGAGTCCGGCGAACCCGGATGCCCTCAGCTCGGCGGCGATCAACCAGCTGGTGGCCGCGAGCTGCGACCTGTAAACGCGCCCTTACTCGTCGCGCAGGGCGTGGATCGGATCGACCCGGGTCGCCCGGCGCGCTGGTCGGTAACAAGCGAGCAGCGAGATCGTCAGCAGCAGGGCGCCGACGACAAGGAAGGTGGTCGGGTCGTAGGCCGGTACGCCAAAGAGCATCGCTGCCAGCAAGCGGCCGAGGGCCAGGGCGACGGCGATGCCGATGACGACACCGAGCCCGGTCAGAGCGAGACCCTGGCCGAAGACCATCTCGAGAA
>JBCCGX010000762.1:0-5170 GCA_039029035.1 Acidobacteriota bacterium
GCGAGTGGCTCACACGGGGGCGCAACAAAGGACGGGGGGCCTTCGAGGGCCCGCCGAAGCGACCCGACAAGGAGCTTGATCAGATGACGAGAGTTCGTTTAACCTTGAGCCGTTGAATTTCGTAACTTGGCGTCGAGCGAACCGTCGCGGTGTGGGTTGCATGGCATGGGTCGGAGTTGCGGCAGAAATCGACGATCAGACTTGTCGTTCTAGTGGAGCTCGCCTCAAACCGACGAGCTTCGTATCGGCAGGTCGCAACGACGAAAACTTGCCTCAGACGGCAAGATTAGTCCCTGCTAGAGATACGAGCACATTCAGGCGAGATTTGGGGAGTTCAGTGTCGAAACTGTATTTCAAAGGAGTGGCTCACTACCGGTGCTCGTTAGCCTATGGAGTGGTACTATTCGTGTTGACTGCGGTTTGGGTTAGCTTCTTTACAGGCGTTGACGAAGTACGATTCTCGATTAGATTTGCCGGCTGGCTCTCTCTGCTGTTTTCGGTCATTGTGATCGCACAAAGTCTTAAGGGGCTTCGAGATGAGGGCATGCAATCGTACAGCCGTGAGTTGGGGCGACTGACCACCAGAGGGATGCTGGTCTTTTGGGCTCTAGTCATGATCATTGATGTGGCTTTGGCTGTTATTTTGATTATTGATAAGGATTTTGGGCCCTCTCAGATTCTGAGAAGATCGATCGGAATCTTGGCGGGCTCCTACTTCATAATTATTGGACTGACGGCTCGGGCTTCTAACAGGCAAGAGACAGCGTCAGCTCCGATTACGGATAACAGGAGACCTGATTGATACCGGTAGTCGGCTTTAACAGGGACTTGAAGCTGTGACCCACTACGCAGATCTTTCAAGGTACTCTTATGAGCGTACTGAAAAGAGCACGTTCAACATCGGCTGGTTGAGCGATCAACGCTCTTATGTCCGCGGAGAGCCACCGCGTGGATTCACAGAGCGCCTACAGATCTTTTGCTGGACCAAAGTGAACCAGACACGTGGCCTTCATTCCTGCGAGTTTTGTGGTGATGTCGCTGATTCGCCGGCAGTTCTGTATGGCGAAGAAACCGTTAGCTTAGGGTCAGCGGAGATTCGAGTTTTTGGGCCCTCGAAACGACGATTGTTCGGCTCTAGAAGGCGAGTCTACGCTGCGCCTGATTTGATCTACCACTACGTTGATAAACATAAATATCTGCCACCGAGAGAATTCATTGATGCTGTACTCGATGGGTCTTTGCCAGGGTCTACGGATTACGAATCACTAGCTGCGGCGTTTGACTGGCATGAAGACTATCGAAATTCGTTCAAGTGGTTGAAGCAAAGCCGCCTGAAAAACGAGGAGGGGACTCTGCGCACAACTCAGCTCGCGTTCCCGGAGGCATCGGCAGAGGACATGGTTTCAATTGTCTATTGCTTGGGCACAACAACTTTCGAGTGGCAGTATGGTGAGATGGTCAGGATTCTTACCAAGATTGATGAAGAGACTATTGATGCCCTCGCCAAATCTGCGCCAAAGCTGATTGCTCGCGGGGAAACGGATTCCGGTAAAATGGTTTACCGCTTGACAGCCGAAGCAGAAGAGAGGTTCTTGGCAATGGCGCCTCCCCACTCTGAAGATGCATCGAATCGAGAAGCACCAGGTTAAGGCGGTCGCTGGCCGCAACCCAACGTGCAGGCGTGCCGCTGGGGCGGAGCCCGGCCTTTGGCCGCTCTAATGGGGTGCTCAGGCATTTATTGAGAGGGGCGGCGAGTGAGCCCGAGGCGCTCCGACTTCATCGTTGGCAGCCTCGGCCTCCGCATTCGTCTCAGAAGACGCGAGTCCGACCCCCGTGTTCTCGGGGGCTTCGTCTTCACGAGTCCCAAGCTCGACATGCGTCCGACCCGGCCGGCGCCGCGAGGGGCGGACTTTGTCGGCGAGCTCGTCTTGTTCGGCGAAGCGACAGAGCTCTTCGAAGCCGCGGGCGACGCGGAGGAAGATTTTGTCGTAGTGGTCCTGGGCACGGTGCTTGTCGATCAGGGCGAGGTCGACGTCGCGTTGGATTTCGTCGAGGTCTTTGAGGATCGTTTGCAGCGCAGCGCTAGCGCGGTGGAGCTCTTCGGCGTGGGGGCGGGGATCGAAGGGGCGGCCGAAGAGGGGCTGGCCGAGGTCTTCTTGCACGGTTTCGCTGCGCAGGTGGTCGCTGGCGAGGTCGGCCTGCCGGGCAAGGGCGAGGGGATTGCGGGCGTTGGCGTGGGCGAGGCCGAGGCGACCGAGGTTGGGTTCGGCGTAAAGGCCGCGGAGGGTTCGGCGCAAGCCGATGAGGAGTTGGCCGAGGCGACCTGTGGCGCGGCCACGGGCTTGGCGGCGGGCGTTCTGGCGTAGGCGCTCGTCGAGCAGTGCCTGGTCGGCGATGTCGAGGCGCTCGAGGGCGGCTTCGAGGGTTCGGGCGTAGGCGACGATCTGGGCGGCGAAGCTCGGTGTGGCGTCGCTGTCTCGCAGGTGGGGCTCGACGAGGGCCTGCATGCGGGCGGCGATCTGCGGGCCCTGCTGGCGCAGGGCCGAGAGGACGAATTCACCGGAGCGGATGCGAGCGGTGACTTCTTTGGACAGTTTGGCGGCCATGGTCTCTCTCCTTGGGGCTCGGTGGGGCCGAGGGAATCTTGCGGACGGGAAGGAGCGTAGCGGGAAAAGAGGCGTCGTGGAGGTCGAGCCCGTTTTTGCGGAAACCTACCGCTCGGTCGGTGGATTCTCGGGCGTTTTTGGGTAGGGAAGCGGCCAGAATGGCGCTTTCTGAAGCGATTTGCCTGGTCCATGGCGACGAGGGTCGTACTCCGCAGCCGTTCTGCGATTTGCCGAACGCTTGCGGAGTCGTTGCCTGGAGGTTCTGGGCTCCGCGCTCGGCTGGTGGAGCCACCGCGTTGCTCCCCTGGGGAGAGCTCGGGCGCTGACGAAGGACGACGCGCCGGGCCGGCCGACAACTCCTTTAGAGCGGTGTAGATTCGACGACGCTTTGCGTTTCGCTGCGAGGTCCTGATGGGCGCGCCAATCCACCTATGTCCCAGCGCCAGCCGACGGTCCGTCGACCCGTCGCCACGGGTATCCGTCGTCCATCTTCAGCTCGGGGTGCGGGTTCTCCCACGCCTCGCCGCGCCGGATACGAAAGACACCCCGTAGGCCATCGGTGCCCTCGCGGTGGAAGGTGCGGCGGAACTCGAGGGTATGGCCCTCGGGGCCGGCGATCTGGCCGTCACTGAATGGCAGTGTGGCACCGGCGGGGTAGTGGACCCGCATGTTCAGGCGGACGATCCCGTCGCCCAGGAGATCGATGTCGCCGTCTTCCATCACCCGGCCGGCGGCGGAGCGGTAGACCCCGAGGAAGACGTGCTTGCCGCGCACCGGATGCCAGACGACGGAGCTTTCGTACTCCGGCACGAGGCCGGCCTTGGTCGGCTGAGTGCCGGTCATCCGCAGGAAGGAGCGCCGCTCGTCACCCCAGGTGAAGGCCATGGTCGGTGCTGGGAGATCGTCGCCCAGGGGGCGGAACTGTGCCTGCCAGTCGCCGACTAGCCAAGCCAGGGGCTCGTTGGCCTCGTTGATTACCGGGTTCGATCCTGAGGCGCTGTCGGCGAGGCTGAACGCAAGGCCAAGTGCGATGAAGAATGAACCGAGATAGGACAGCTTACAGTGTTGCAGTAGGGTCATTGCTTTGCCTCCTTGGTCGTCATGAGGACCGGCTTCCCGATCGTGACTCCATCTGACACCCAGCGGACCTCTCGGTCCAGCGATTGGCTCTGAACCGTTTCTGAACTCGCGTCTGAAGGCCCGGTGGGTGGTAGAGTTTCCGCATGATGCCGACCGATAGCCGCATCGCTTTCGATCGCTACACGGTGGCCACGGCCTCTCGCGAGTTACTTGGCAACGGACGGCGGGTCGCCTTGCAAGAGAAGCCTTTTCGCCTCTTAGTGGCCTTGCTCGAACGGCCGGGCCAGGTGCTGCCGCGCAGCGAGCTTTATGATGCTCTGTGGCCCGCCGACACCCATGTCGATCGCGAGGCCGGTCTCAACACCGCAGTGCGCAAGCTGCGCGCCGCCCTGCGTGAGACAGCGGGTCGCGAGGATCAGCCGTTGGAGACGCTGCCTCGTCTGGGCTACCGCCTGCGAGTGAGCTCGCAACAGCCACCGGACAGGCCGGTGGAGCCGAGGTCGTCGCCGGGGGCGAGGTTCGCGGTCCGTTGGGCGAAGTCCTCGGTGGCGCCGCTGGCGGTTGGCCTGGGGCTCGTCGTTGTTGTGGCCTTGGGGCTGGCCAGATTTGGCGAGGGTTCCAAGGGGGTTTCCGAGCCCATGCCCGTCGGCGCCCAACAGCGTGGTCGCTACATCGAAGCACGGTCCCTGCTGGCGGCGGTCGGTGGTGATCTGGGGCGCGCTCGCGACCTGCTCAGCGATCTGGTCGATGCCGCGCCCAGCTTCGCGCCGGGCCACGCCTATCTGGCCGAAGCCAGCGCCCGGCTTGCGCTGCAGACGACCGTGGCACTGGATCCGGAAGAGGCCCGTAGCGCCGCTCGCCGAGCCCTGGCGCTCGAACCCGGCTCGGCGGTGGCCCACCGGGTGCTGGGGATGATCGCGCTGAATTTCGACTGGGACGTCGCCACCGCCGACCGCCGTCTGGCGCGGGCTCTCGCGCTGGCTCCCGAGGATCCGGTGAATCATCTCGCCGCTGCCACCTTCCACTCGGCGCTCGGTCGCCACGACGCGGCGATCGAAGCGATCCGCCGTTCGGTCGACCTGGATCCTGAGTCGATGGCGATCCGCAGCGACGCCGGCTTTTTCCTCTTGCGCGCCGGCCGTTTTCGAGAGGCCGCGACGGAATGCGAGATGGTGCTGCGCCTCGACCCGGCTAACCGCTACGCGCGGGATTGCCTGCTCACCGCCTACAGCGCGATCGACGACGTCGCCGCGGCCCGGCGTCACGCAGTCAGCTTGTTGCGGCTCGCCGGAGCGTCCGCCGCGGTCGTCGAGACGGCGGCCAATGTAGGGAATCCTCGGCGGACTTACCTTGCCTGGAAGCTCGAACGGCTTCTCGCCCGGCGGGATCGGCCTGCGGTACGCATCGCGACCTCCTATCTCGCCCTTGGCGACGAAGTGAGTGCCTTGCATTGGCTCGAGGAAGCGGCGCACCGCCGCGCTCCA
>JBCCGX010000763.1:0-5168 GCA_039029035.1 Acidobacteriota bacterium
CAGCCCGAGCTCGTCGAGATTGTCGGGCAAGAGGGCGGTCAGAACGCCCGCCAGGCCGATGCCGACGACTAGCCAAAAAGCCAAATCGTCGAGCAGGTCGCCGAAGCCGTAGCGCAAGGCCGGCCGGACCAGGTCGCGCCAGAGATTCGTCTCGTCGACCTCGGACCCGCTGGTCTCGCTCCTGTTGGCCTCGTCCGTCTCTGATGCGTTCATCTCAGGCCCGACGCCCTCTTCGCTCTGGGTCGCGCCGCGCCGCCGCAGACCCATGACCCGGCGCAAGCCAAGACGCAGTGCCCGACGGGCCTGGTCGCTACCTGCGAAGGCCAGGTCGTGATCGTGATCGTGGCCGTGGCTGTGATCGTGATCGTGGTGATGATGCCCGCGATCGTGGCCATGCCCCTCGGTGCCCTCGGCCGCGTGCGACTCGGTGTGCCGGCGGCCGGTGAGCTCGTCCAGGGAGCGTGCCGAAGCAATCGACAGAATGCCACCGAGCACAGCGGTAAAAAACGCCGCCACCGGGCGGGCGATCGCCATTACCGGCCCCATCATGCCCCAGGTGAGGAAGATCGAGTCGATGCTCGATTCCGGCGTAGTGATCAGGAACGATTGTGCCGCCGGGCGCGACGCGCCTTTGCGCCGCAGCTCGACGGTAATCGGCACCACGCCGCAGCTACAGACAGGCAGCGGCACGCCGATCATCGCAGCGCGAGCGACGCCCGAAAGCCCCGGCGCACCCATCCAGCGCAGCACCAGGGACTCCGGTACCAAGACATGGATCAGGCCGGCAGCCGCCAGACCGAACAAGATGTAGGGGGAGGCCTGGACCAGCATGATCCAGGACGCATCGAGAATCGCGAGCAACCCGTCCACGGGCAGAAGCTCCCGTCAGGCATGGGCGAGCCGTCATTCCGACTTCGCCGAGGCTAACCGTCATTCGACCGCTCCGGGCTGCTCCGGAGCCGGTGCGCTACGCCAACGGCCGCGGGCCAGTGACCTGAACCGCGGCTATTCAGCCGAGACGCGAGGGATACTCAGACGGCCGGCGGGCCGCGCAAAGGCGGAGTGAGCCGAGACGCGATCGAGCCGCAGCATCGCGGCTCTTCCGCTCGAGCAGCGCCCCGAAGCTCTGCCGCTGGCCCGACCTGGACCACCGAGGCCGACACGATCGTGACGTGCTGCAGGTGGCAGCCGACGCAGGGATCGGCCTCGTGGTTCCCATTCTCGGCATGGTCGTGGCCGAGACCGAAAGTGCCGATGCACAACGCGACGAGTGCGAAGATAGCTCCGAACGCAAGGCGTTCGGGTCGGCCAAGCTCGGCCGCAGTCGACGATAGGCGTCGCGCAGACAGGGGACGTCGGTCCAACATCCATTCAATGATATCGATTTCTCATTAGTGGTCAAGTATCGAATGCACTGGAATCCCGGCAGCGCGCATTGAGGCTCGACCCGAAGGTTCGCTATGCCATCGCACTCGACGAGATCACGGTTGACACCTCCGCGGAGTCATGTGATATTCAATTCTCAATATATGCTCCTTCTCGAGGCCCAGAGTAAGCATCGAACGGACCAGGCATAGACTCCCATGACTCGGCCAACGCAGACGCGGATCTTCGGGCTCCTGGCTCTGGTGATGCTGGGATTCCACGGTGGAAACGCCCTCGGCCACCACCACGAAGCCGGGCTCGAGTCGGATTGTGTCGTTTGCACCGTGCATCCGATAACAACGCTGGGAGCTGCTCCGGATCACCTCGGAGAGCGGCTGCACGTTGCCACGGGCGAGATCGTCGAAGCAGCTGCCCCCGCCGTTCGGCCTGCGACGCAAGCAGCACCTTCTTCGCGTGGCCCTCCCCTCTAAAGTCTGACGTTTAGAGTCTGACGGCTCACCGACGGCTCACCGACGGCTCGCGCGGCTCCGTTTGGCCAGCCTACTCGACGTCTCGAGGCCTGTGAGCAGGCCGCAGATCGTCGTCCGCGATCCCAGCCGAATCCTTCGGTTCCACAGCCGAATCGTTCGGCTCTCCTGCCGAATCTTTCGGCCTGCCGAATCCTTCGGCTTCTTGTCCCCTTGCCGTTTGCGACTCGGTCACCCGACCCGAGAGGAGACTGCCGATGCCCGATTTGATCTCAGACCTCCGACTGGCCCTTCGCGGCTTGCGCAAGCGCCCGGCCTTCTTCGTCCTCATCGTCGCCACCCTGGCCCTCGGCATCGGTGCCAACGTCTCGATCTTCGGCTTCATCCAGGCCTTGCTCTTGAGGCCCTTGCCGTTCACCGATCCCGAGCGTCTGGTCCGCATCGAGGCCTTCAAGGGCGCCGAGCCCGGACGGGTGGCCCAGCGCGAGATCGAAGACCTGCAGCGTTCGAGCCAGAGCTTCCAACAGATCGCAGCCTACTACCACAGCCAGTACAACGTGACCGGCGACGGCGCCCCCGAAGCCGCGCCCTGCGCCATCAACACGCACAATCTCTTCGAAGTTCTGGGCCGGCCACTGCTGTACGGCGACACGTTCGCCGCCAAAGACGACTTCATTCGCCAATACCGGGTCGTCCTGGGGCACGACTTCTGGCAACGCCGCTTCGGCAGCGATCCGGCCATCGTCGGCCAGAGCATCACCCTCGACGGGGGCAGCTACGTGGTGGACGGCGTGCTCGCACCCGGTATGGATTACCCCCCGGGGGCCCAGCTCTATCGCCAAGTGACCGAATACCACGGCCTCGAGGGGCGGCGTCACTCTGTGATCGCCCGCCTCGCGCCCGGCGTTGACCTGCGCCAGGCCCAACAGGAGCTGCAGCGCTTCAGTCAGCTCTGGCAGACGCAGTATCCGGCCAGCAACCGCGGGGTGCATTTCGAGGTCGTGCCGTTGCGCGACGTCTGGGCGGGTGCGGCGCGCCCCTACCTCGTTGCTTTGATGGCGGCCGCCGGCTTCGTGCTGCTGATCGCCGTCGTCAACGTACTCAACCTCTTGCTTTCTCGCTCCGGCGAGCGACGGCAGGAAATGGCCCTGCGGATGGCGATCGGCGCCAGCCGCGGTCGACTCGTGCGGCTGCTGTTGACCGAAAGTCTGCTGCTGGCCTTCCTGGGCGGCCTCGGCGGAGTTCTGCTGGCCGTGTGGTGGACCCGCGCTCTGACCGCGATGGTGCGCGCCGATCTGCCGCCCTGGATGACCGTGCGGGTGGATCCGATGGTGCTGCTGGCTACGGTCGCTCTGGTCCTCGCTGCTGGGCTGCTCTCCGGCCTGACCCCGGCCCTGCGACTGGCGCGATCGAAGCTGGGGCATGGCTCGAGAGCTTCTGACGGCCCCCGGTCGCGACGCCTCGCGGGTGCGCTGGTGGTGGCCGAAGTCGCGCTGGCGTTGGTGCTGCTCCTCGGTGGCGGCTTGATGATCCGCAGCTTCGTCGCCCTGCAACGCCAGCCTCTCGGATTCGACGCGCAGAATCTGTTCACGGTCCGGGTCGATCCTCCCTACTGGAGCTACAACAAGATCGAGCAGCTGACGCCGTTCTTCCGCCGGGTTCCCGACAACCTGCGGGCGATCCCCGGTGTCGAAGGTGTGGCGGCGAACCAGAACCTACCCCTGGCCGGCCTGGACGAGAACACCAAGCGCATCGTCACCCTCGAAGGTCAGTCGGCAACCGAGCAGGAGGCGAATCCCTTCATCCATCTGCAGTCGATCGGCCCTGGCTACTTCGAGGTCATGGGCATTCCCCAGGTCGCCGGCCGATCGTTCACCGACCACGACCGCCAAGAGACCCAGCAAGTGGCGGTGATCAGCCAGGCGCTCGCCGAGCGGCTGTGGCCGACAGTCAATGCCATCGGCCGCCGGCTCAAGCTCGGACCGCCGGATTCAGACGCCGCTTGGCTAACAATCGTCGGCGTCGTCGAGGACGTTCGCAGTGAGCGACGTGTCGGTGCCGCGAACCCGGATCTCTACGTGTCTCACTTCCAACATTTCACCGGCGATACCTTCTTCGCCTTGCGAACCTCCCTCACCGGTGCCCAGCTGGTGCGCGAGGTCGAGAGCGCCATCCAGGCCTTCGATGCGGATCTGCCGATCTTCAACGTCGCGCCGATGGCGGAACGGGTCGCGCGAGCGGAATGGAGGCGGCGTGTCTCGAGCACCGTCTTCCTGGCTTTCGGGCTCCTGGCATTGACCCTGGCCGGGGTCGGCATCTACGGCGTGATCTCCCAGATGGTCGCCCGCCAGGTGCGTGAGATGGGGGTCCGTCTGGCCTTCGGTGCCCGCCCAGCGGATCTCTTCCGATCCGTGATGCGCCACGGCCTGCGCTGCTTTCTCTGGGGCTCGATTCTCGGCCTGCTGGCCGCAGCTTTTCTTTTACGACTGATCTCGAGTCTGCTCTTCGGCGTCGAGCTGACCGACCCGCTGGTGGCCTCGGCAGCCTGGGGCTTGTTGCTCCTCGTCGCACTCGCGGCTTGCCTGATCCCGGCCTGGCGCGCGGCCAGGCTCGACCCACTCACCGCCATCCGACAAGACAGCTGAGGACCTACCATGCGATCCACCCCCCAGCTCTCGTTCCTGATCGAAACGATCCGCGCCGAATGCCGCAAAGACAACGAAGCCCAGGAGGCGGTCGCCGCCCTCCTGTGGCTCGTGGCGTCCTCCGAAGACTGCCGGCGCACCCTCGAAGCCGCGGCGCCGACCCGCGAGGACCTGGAGTGTCTCTGCGCTCGGCTCGGGGACACGGCTCGCGCCTGGGTCCAGTTTTCCCCCGCCGCCTGCGATCTCCTGAACCACCAGGTCGCAGCGCCAGCTTCGCGTCAGCACCAACCGTCAGGCGCAACCGGGCCGCCGGCGAGACGTATAGGGAACCGACGGTCCGAGCAAAGCCATGGTCAACGAGAGACTGAGGATCAAACACTGGCTGGTCGACCCCGCTGCCGGGACGATCGAGCATGGCGCGACGGTGCGCCGTCTCGATCCAAAGACCATGGCGGTGCTCTGCCACCTGGCTTCCAAGCCGGGTGAGGCCGTCACAAAGGGGGAGCTCGTCGACGCCGTTTGGGACGGCGCCGCGGTGTCGGATGACGCCCTCACCAGTGCGGTGAGCGCGTTGCGCAAAGCCTTGGGCGACTCGGCGCGCCAGCCCGAATTCGTTCGCACCCTGCCCCGCGTGGGCTACACTTTGGTGACCCCGGTACGGCGCGAGGCC
>JBCCGX010000764.1:0-5168 GCA_039029035.1 Acidobacteriota bacterium
CACGGTCAGCGTGATACCCGCGACGCCCGCCTCAGCCGGACTCGCGGGGTCGAGCGTCGCGTTGGCATCGACGTCGCGATAGACCGTGCCGGTGATGTTCTGGGCGGTGGCGGGCAGTGATACCAGGAGACCGGCGAGCGCCACGGCGGCACGGGCGAGCCAGGTGGGAAAGGGGGATCTGCAGCGGATCTTGTGGCCTACGGATCGCAAAACTCGTACCTCTAGCCTTCGATGAGTGGCAATCGTCTCGGCGCTGGGACGCCGATCGTCGATGTTGGGGCGGCGGGACGGACCGTGCGACCAGGATCGATGGTCGGCCTCGGGCAGTGTTTCATCGGTTCGACCACCGGTTCGCTTCGGTGCTGGGACTGCAACAGCTTCGCGACCCAGGGCAGCAACGCCAGGCGCTTGGGATAGGCCAAACGCCATATCGGGATCTGGGTGGCGAGCAGCGCGCAAAAGTCGAGGTGTTGCAACAGGAGTTCCGAGGTGAACAGGCTTGCGCAGTGGGTATGACGCACCAGAGCTAGCGCTGCCGCATGACCTGTGATGCGCTCGAGCTCGATGCCGGTTGGCGAGCCTTCGGTGTCCAGCAGGTAGATTCCGGCCAGCCCGAGAGACGCTGGTAAACCGATCCCTGGCTGTTGGTCGGGTCGATACTTGAGCTGCGGAAAGCGTGGCAGGGCCTGCACCCGCTCGCGATCCATCGCCACCGGTAATACATCGTCGGCAGCCAGGCGGAAGGGGCCGCTCGGAGTATCGGGCAAGGCGCGCGCCAGGGTCGATTTGCCGGTGCCCGAGACGGCCAGGAAGGCGACGAGGTGGCCATCGATCTCGACCGCGCTGGCGTGTAGGCACCAGACGTTTTGCATCGCCAGAGCGAGGGTCAGGGACGGGCCCAAGACGAGCTCGTTGATGGCGCTGGGTTGAGCTGTAGCACACGGTTCGACGGCAATGTGCTCCCCGTCACCCGAGATGGTGATTCGCCCCTGGTCGGCCACCGTTAGGGCGAGACCCTCGCTCAGACTCGAGCACTCGAGGTCGAAGTGATGGTGGCCGAGGGCGACGGGGCCACGGAATACGATTTGGGGCCGGGTCGCAGCCAGACCGGTGGGGCGGTCGACCCGGAGAGTCCCGGGGTCGAGGCGTTCCCGGGAGCGAAAACCCTGCAGCTCGCTCAGCGAGACGTCGGACGAGACGTGTTGGCCGGCGATACGGTAGAACCGTCGCGCCGCTAAACCCTTGTGTTGCCGTAGCTCGATCATCATCAACTCCTCGCCTCAGGGCCGCAATAGGGCGGGATTGGCACTGTCGCCAATCCCTGGTGACGCGCCAAAGGTCGAATCGCGGACATCGCCAAAGACCACTAGCCTGGGCTTCTGATAGGGCTTGCGCGGCGGCGGATTGCCTTGTGCCTCGGTCTTGGGGCAGGCCGGCGAAGGAGCTACCGCCCGGCCGCCGGACGGGGCTAGGTGCACTTCTTTTTCGGGTCTCTTCATGGCTGCAAACCCTCCCTCTGAGTCCAGAGCTCTCCACACAAACACTGCCATGGGACCACGGCCTCGATACCATCTTGTCGTTGTCGCAGCCGGTGAGGAAAAACCGCTGCCAACCAGTCGGCGCGCACGTAGCGTCGCCACAACGCCTCGGGCGCGGACAGTAGGTTATGGACGGTCACCGACTCTCGTTCCACCAAGCCGCGAGCGGCCAGCGGCAGGAGCGACGACACATGCCGCCGGAGCCGAACCGATTCGGGCAGGATGCCCGTCATCGCTTGCCGCAGGATCCACTTGGACCATCCTGGTCGGTAGAGGAGATGCGCTGGGATCGACAGGACAAACTCGATCAGTCGGCGGTCGCGAAAAGGACGACGGACCTCGATGCCGGCCCGCCTGGCGTTGGCGACTTCGAGGCTCGCGTTGTGGGCACATCGAGGGTCGAGGGCGCCAGGCTGCCGGCGCCTTCGGGTGCCCCCCAGCGGCTCGCCGACGGGCTCGCCCTCGACATGGCGGCGAGCGGTCGCCGTCAGCCATGCCCGGGCCGGATGTCGCGGGCGTAGACCGAGGGTGCGCGCCACGGCTCCTCGAATGGGACTGCCGCGCAGTGCGGCTGACAGCGACTGGCTCCCGAGCTCCTGGCGCAAGGCCCGCCAGCTTTCCGCCCAACGGCCCTCGGCTAGCAGCCCACGTAGCCACAAGGCACTGTCGCAAAACAGGTGGTCGCCATATTCACCGGTCAAGAGCACGGTGGTCGCGTTACGCTTCGTCGCCTCGTAAGCCTTGTTCTGCAGTCGGCAATAGAGACCTTGCGAGGGGGCGTCGGGATGGATCGGCCACGATGGGAGATCGCGCAATGGCCAGTCCTCATCGCCGTGAATCCGATGGGCCTCGAGCGAGAACCGCTCGATCATTGGATCCATGAAAGGGCGCTCGTCGGCGCCGGTGAGCTCGTCGAAGACCCACGAGACGACGGGCAGACGGGCCTCGGGCTGTGCTTTGGCGAGCTCACCAGCAGCCAGGGCGGCGACCGAAGTCGAATCCAGACCGCCACTCATCAGAACCGCCGGAACGCTGGTGGAGGGCATGCGGCACCGGATGCTCTCGGTCAACAGTGCGCGGAAGTGGTCGACGTACTGCCGATCGTCGCGATACCGGATCGGTGGCAGGCTGGCTGGCGACCAGAACGGCTCCATGTGGAGGCCCTGCCGGTCGTAGACCAGGGTGTGGCCTGGCGGTAGCTCCCGAACGTCGGCAAAGAACGTGCTGCCAGAGGGCGGCGCTTCGACGGCGAAGAAGTGCGACAAGGTAACTTCGTCGAGGCGCGACGTCACCGCCGGATGCCGAAGGACGGCCGATGGCTGCGTCCCGATCACGAGGACGTTCGATCCCAGGTGATAGCAGAGCGTGCGATCGCCAAGCGGGTCACGGCCGGCCACAAGGCGTTGCGCGGCACGATCACGCACGACCATGGCGAAGGGGCCGAGGAAGCGTTCGAAGCAGGTCGAGCCCCATTTGCGATAGGCCTCCGCTGCCAGCAGCGTGTCGCTGACGGATTGCGAGTCCACCGCTTGCAATCCCAGCTCGCGAAGTAGCTCCGGGCGGTTGTCCAACCGC
This sequence comes from Acidobacteriota bacterium, assembly GCA_039029035.1. GTDB lineage: Bacteria > Acidobacteriota > Thermoanaerobaculia > Multivoradales > J023 > JAAELT01. Next base: position 3,114 of record JBCCGX010000764.1, read on the forward strand.
CCTTCGAACAAGACCTCGAGATCCGACTTGGAGGCCTCTACCGGGTCGATTGGCTGGAAGAAACCCTTACTCTGTGGTTTCGGTCTCACTTCCGAAATGTTTTCGAATTGTGCAGTCAGGTAGCTCATTAACAAGTGGCATTTGTAGTTGGTGCGTGAAGTTCTGGCCCTGATCTTCCGTTCTACCAGGTCAAACATTGCATTTCACATGACGGTTTTAGGGCTCAAGACGAAATCAGAAAGCGCAGCCGAGGCTCGGATCTCCCTGCTCGCGGTTCTGGCGATCAGCCGGCCCATTTGAATGCCGCTGCCAGGCGGTGTACGCTGAGCCCACGACAACTCGAAGACAACGCTCGCCCGGTGGCGCTGGATCGAAGGCGATCCCGTGGCGCCGTGCGATGAGGCAGGAGAGCGCGATGAACAAGGCTTTGCTCGGATGCGGTGCGGTATTGGTGCTGGGGGCCCTCGTTGTTGCGGTGATGGCGGGAGGTATCTACAACCGCCTGGTCGGCCTGGAGGAGGGCGTCAAGTCGGCCTGGGCACAAGTTGAGAACGTCTACCAGCGGCGTGCCGATCTGATTCCCAACCTCGTCAACACCGTCCGCGGAGCCAAGGACTTCGAGCAGGAGACCCTGCAGGCCGTGGTGGAAGCGCGGTCCAAGGTCGGGCAGGTGAGCCTCGATGGCGTGCCCTCTCCCGGTCAATTGAGCCAGTTCCAAGGAGCACAAGACCAGCTGTCGAGCGCGTTGTCACGACTCCTGGTGGTGGTCGAACGCTATCCGGAGCTCAAGGCCACAGAGGCGTTTCGCGATCTGCAGTCGCAGCTCGAAGGAACGGAGAATCGCATCGCGGTCGAGCGTCGGCGGTTCAACGAGGTGGCGCAGACGTTCAATGCCGCGCGGCGTAAATTCCCCGCGGTGCTCTTCGCCAATCTCATGGGCTTTGCCGAGCGTCCCTACTTCGAATCGACGCCAGGCGCCGACAAGCCGCCGGAGGTGGAGTTCTAACCGGGGCCTCTCCTGTGACGAGTATCCGTAACCTGTTCAGCGACGATGACCTGGCGCGGATTCAACAGGCGGCGCGGCAGGCCGAGGGGCGCACCTCGGGGGAGATCGTCGCCTACCTGGTAGCCCGAGTCGATGACTACGAGGAGGCGACCTGGAAGGGCGCCGCGCTGGGCGCTTTGGCCCTGGCGGCGGCAGGTGGCTTCGGCAACTGGCTGGGAGAGTTCTGGGGAGTTCCGGCGGTGCTGTGGATGACCCTGCCGGCTTTCCTGGGCGCCGCCACCGGCTACCTCCTGGCCCGCTTTTCATCAACGGTGGAGCGCTGGCTGATCTCGCCGGGGAGCCTCGAACGACGGGTGAGGCTGCGCGCCGAAGCGGCTTTTCTCGAAGAGGAGGCGTTCAACACTTGCGAACGAACCGGTATCTTGATCTTCGTCACTCTTTTCGAGCACCGCGCGTTGATCCTTGCCGACTCGGGCATCCATCAGAAGGTCGGTGAAGGGGCATGGAACGATTTGGTGCAAGATCTGGTCGAGGGCATCCGTGCGGGCCGCATCACCGAAGCTCTGGTCGAGATCATCGGTCGCTGCGGCGCGCTGCTCGAGGAGCATGGCGTGGAACGGCGGGCCGATGATCAGAACGAGCTGGCGGACGGCCTGCGGTTGAGGGAACGCTGAGTTGAGGGGGAGCGCTGAGTTGAGAGGGTTCGAAAGTCTGCGTCGAGCGTTGCCCCTCGTCCTGGCCAGTGTGCTGTGGGCGGCCGCCTTGCCGGCGCTGGAAGTGCCGTACCTGGCGGGGCGAGTCAACGATCTCGCCGGCCTGCTGGATGCCACGGTCGAACAGCAGATCGAGGCCAAGCTCGAGCAGCTGGAAAAGGAGACCGGCGCCCAGGTCGCCGTTCTGACCCTCGCTAGCCTGGAAGACGAGCCGGTCGAAGACTTCGCTCTGCGCGTGGTCGAGACCTGGAAGCTCGGTCGCGAAGGCATCGACGACGGGGCTCTGTTGTTGATCTCTCGCGACGACCGCAAGATCCGTATCGAGGTGGGCTATGG
>JBCCGX010000765.1:0-5160 GCA_039029035.1 Acidobacteriota bacterium
AAGTAGAACGTTATGCTGCAGGGCCCGAGTTCGTGTCTAGCGGTCAGAAAGGCCAAGGGAGGGCCGATTTGAGGAGATTCGGTCAGAATGGCCAATCAAGCAGGCTGCTAAGACGCAGGACAGCAACGCGGTACACTACTTTTCCCTATCCATCCAAGGAGGATCACGATGCGCCGGACAATCCTGCCCTTGATTCTGATCTCGGCCTTCGCATGGAGCACTGCGGCACAGGAAGGCTCGCCTGAGCCCGAGGAGCCATTCTCCGACGAGCCCGTGCTCGATCTCGCCTTTGAGGGGATGGTGGAAGTCTCCGAGGTGCTGCTCGATGTCCTGGCCACCGACGAGGACGGGACGGTCGTCGAGGGCCTGGGGCCGGAGGACTTCATCGTCGAAGAGAACGGCGAGACCGTGGCGTTGACCAGCGTCGACTACTACACGACGCGCTATGGCGAAGAGACCCAAGCAGCGGAGGAGGCACCCTCCAGTCGCTACTTCATCTTCTTCTTCCACAACCAATGGCAGCAGGGTCGCTACGGAAACGACCTGATGCGGCAACAAATGCGAGCCGGGCTCGAGAGCCGACGTTGGTTGGAGGAAGAGATGCTGCCGTCGGATTGGGTCGCGGTGGTCAGCTACGGCCGGGGGCTACGGATGTACCAGGACTTCACCCAGGACCGCGAGGCGCTCACCCAGGCCTTCAGGGCCGCGGCGGCCGGCAAGAAGCCAGCCAGCGACGTGCCGCTCCGGCGCCGGTCGCCGGGGGCTTTCGAACTTGGCATCATGCAGCGCCTACCGAAGGGGCACGATCTGAAAGAGCGCACCAAGAACGTCTATCAGGCCCTGGGCGTGGTGGCAGAGACCTGCGGTTACCTGGTGGGGCGCAAGAACCTGTTGCTGTTCACCATCGGCTTCGGCAACGAAGTGCGCTTCGGCGAGGCCGAGGCCGATCCGCGCTACTATCCACAGCTTGAGACACGGCTCAACGACCACAACGTCGCGGTGTATCCGATCGATCTCTCACCGGCTGGTCGCGGCACCCGCCAGACCGATTTCCTGACCCAGTTGGCCGAAGACACCGGCGGTGTCTATCACGAAGACTTCTACGGCTTCATCAACCCGCTACGCGACATCGGCGGCGACAACTACGCCTACTACGTGCTCAGCTATCAAAGCGAGCATCCGGCTGGCGAGATCGGCTACCAGCGGATCGAAGTCAAGACGCGGGACGAGAGCATCCAGGTACGGACCCGCAAGGGCTACCGTTACGGGCTCTGATTTGACGCTACCGCCACCGTCCTAACGTATGGGACCGCGGCTCGGTGGGTGGCGGTTCAGGACGACGGTAAAGAGGGAGGCCCGGGGGAGCGAGCACGCAGCGAACGTGTTTGAGCTACGTGTCGCTCCGTATGGCGCAAATTTTCGGCAAAGAAGAGCCTAGTGCAGAGCCGGGCAGCGGAGGCGAGTTTGAGCTGCTGCGCAGCCCACCGGGCCGACCAGACCTCGAGGTCTAGTAGGCGTTGTGCCAGATGCCGCTGCGCAGGGTCATCCAGATGATTTTGAGGTCCAGGGTCAGGGACCAGTTCTGGATGTAGTAGAGGTCGTATTGGATCCGCTTGCGGATCGAGGTGTTGCCGCGCCAGCCGTGCACCTGGGCCCAGCCGGTGATGCCGGACTTGACGCGATGGCGCAGCATGTAATCCGGGATCTTGTGCTTGAACTCGTGCACGAAGGTGGGGCGCTCGGGGCGCGGGCCGACGATCGACATGTCGCCGCGTAGGACGTTCCACAGCTGCGGCAGCTCGTCGATCGACGATTGGCGCAGGAAGGTGCCGATGCGGGTGCGGCGGGAGTCGCCACGCACCGCCCAAACCGGGCCGCTGGCCGATTCGGCGTTGACGCGCATGGAGCGGAACTTCCAGATCATGAAGGGCTTGCCGTCCAACCCCATACGCTCCTGGCGGTAGAAGATCGGACCGCGGTCGTCCCACCAGATGAGCAGGGCGAGGATCGGCAGAAACGGCAGCAAGGCGAGCATCGCGGCGCTGGCGATGGCGATGTCCATCACCCGCTTGGCCAGGCTGCGCCAGCCTTGCAAGGGCACTTCGGAGAGGTTGATCACCGGCATGCCGTCGACATCTTCGAGGCTCGACTTGAGCGTCGCGTACTGCAGGATGTCGGGTACCAGCTTGACCTCGACACAGGCGCGGCCGACGCTCTGCAGCACCTTCATCATCTTGCGGTAGGCCTCGAGAGGCAGCGCGACATAGACGTGATCGATGTCTTGCTCTTCGATGATGTCTTCGACCCGCTTGAGGGGCCCGAGCACCGGTACGTCGTGGAAACGCTGGTTGGCCTTGCCGGGGTCGTCGTCGAGAAAGCCGACCACCTCCAGGCCGAGCTCGCGATGCGCTTGCAGCTTGTAGGTGATCTCCTGCCCCAGCTTGCCGGCGCCGATCACCAGGATCCGCTGCAGGTTGTAGCCCTTGAGCCGCAGGCGCTGCAGGAAGCCACGGGCCGCGACCCGGGCGAGCAGCACGAGAATGAAATCCAGGCCGACGAAGTTGACCATGAAGGCGCGGCTGTAGTGGAACGCTTCGGTTTCGCCGGCCACTAGCTGCGTCGGCCGATACCAGGCCAAGAGGGCCGACAGAACAAAAGTGGCCACCACGGCTGCAAGCAGGATGGTGAGCGCGTCGTCGACCCGGCTGCGATCGCGACGGCTCTGATACAGGCCGTGGAAGTAGAAGACGATCGGCCAGATGACCAGGACGATCGGCAGCAGCCAAAGGTAGCGGCCGAAGTCGGGCACGCCCTTGGTGAGCGCGGGGACCTCGAGATTGAAACGGACGAACCAGGCGAGCAGGAAAGCGGCGAGGGTGGCGAGCAGGTCGCTGGCCAGGTACAAGCTGGCGGTGCTTCGGCGACGTCTTTGAATCATAGGCTGACCGTCTCGGAGCTGCGAATGTTCAAAATTTTGGACGACACCCTGTTCCCTGAGGGTACCGCTGGATTCAGGCGAGGCTGCTCGAGGCGTGACGTACAGTTTATGCCCGTGTGTGCCCTTCTCTTACGAATCCGCCTTGCAACGTTCTTACGAATCCGCTCCGCACCGTGCTTACGAATTTGCTCCGCAAAGTGCTGAGGTCAAAATGGCGAGAAAGCGTTCAGTGAAGCGCTGCTTGGAGAAAGAGCTCGCTTGGGCCCGCAATTTCAATTTATTGAAGCCGATCTGCCGACTTTTGTCAATTGCCGCTACCAGGGCCTCGACCTCGCTCTCGGCCGCCTTGATATCGCCCGGTAGGGCAGGCGGTGCTTGATAGAGGACTCCATGGATCCCATTTTCGACGATGTCACAAATACCCCCGCGGCCGACCGCCACGACCGGTGTGCCGGCGGCCAGGGCCTCCACCGAGGCGATGCCGAAATCCTCCACGCCCGGTTGCAGGAAGAGGTCGGCGTGCTGGTAGAGCCGCTTGAGCTCTTCGCCGTCGACCCGGCCGAGCAGGCGGGTGCGCGGCCCGGCAAGCTGCTCGAGCCGTCGGTGCTCGGGACCGGTACCGACGATGCGCAGCTCGCGGCCGAGCCGCTCGCAGGCCTCGATCGCCAGCTCGACCCGCTTGTAGGGTGCCAGCGCCGTGACCACCAAGCAATAGCCGTCGTCTTTTGGCGGTTCATCGGCATCATTGGTCGACGGGTGGAAGTATTCGACGTCGACCGGCGGTGCCAAGACCTCGGCCTGGCGGGCGTAGTAGCGCTCGATGCGACGGGCGACGAAGCTCGAATTGGCCAGAAAGAGATCGACCCGCGGCGTGGCCGCGACGTCCCAGGCACGCACTCCGCTGAGGATCAGCTGGCGCAGCCGCGCAACGAGGCCGCGCCGGCGCGGAAAGTAGGTGTGCTCCTGATCCCAGGCGTAGCGCATCGGCGTGTGGCAGTAGCACACATGGTAAGCCCCGGGTGGCGGGATGGCGCCCTTGGCGACCGCGTGGCTGGTGCTCAGGATGACGTCGTAGGGGCCGAAATCGAAGTCCTCGATGGCGCTCGGAAAGAACGGCAGGTAGTGTCGATAGTGGCGCCTGATGCCGGGCGCCCGTTGCAGAAAGCTGGTGTGGATCGGGTGGCTCTCGAGGGCGTCGCTGAGACTGCCGGGAATATGGAGCAAGGTGTAGATCGGCGCCTGCGGAACGAGCTCGGCGATCGCCTCGAGCACTTTCTCGCCGCCGCGCATGCCGGTCAGCCAGTCGTGCACCAGGGCAACGCGATGCCCCGCAAGTGGGCCTTTCGAGGCCGGTGGACCTTTCGAGCTCACGTTCGTGGTCGCCTCGTTCTTGGCCGCATCGTTCGTGGTCGCCTCACTCAGCTCAGCCGGCGGCTTTACGGGAGCCGGGAGCGACGCCGTCGATGGCCTGGTGATAGATCTCGAGGGTCTTTTCCGCCGCCTGACGCCAGTGGAAGTCTTCGGCCCGTCGTTGGCCGAGCTTGCGCAGGGATTTGCGGTGGTCGGCGTCCTGCACCATGCGGACGATCGCCCCGGCCATGCCATCGAGATCGAGCGGGTTGACGAGATCGGCGTAACCCGCCGCGATCTCTTTCAGGGCCGAGGTGTTGGAGGTGATCACCGGCACCCGGGAGGCCATGGCCTCCACCACCGGTAGACCGAATCCTTCGTAGAGCGTGGGGTAGAGGAAGCCGGCCGCACCTTGGTAGATCGCCGGCAACGCTTCCTGGGCGACGTGGCCGAGCAGCAGGATCCGATCCTCGATACCGAACTGCGAAGCCCGTTGTCGGATTTTGAACTCGAGGCCGCCACGGTCCCCGACACAAACCAGCTTGTGGGGAAAGTCGTGCATCCCCACGGCCCGCGCATAGGCATTGACGACGTTGTCGAGGTTCTTGTGCGGCTTGGGGTTACCGACGAAGAGGAGATAAGGCCGCTCGAGGCCGAGATTGCGCATCCAGCGTTCGAGCTCTTCGGACGGCAAGGCGTAGCGGAAGATGTCTTCGATGCCGTTGTAGACCGTCTCGATCTTGCGCCCGTCGACCTGGAAGTAACTCATCAGGTCGGTGCGGGTGTTGCGGGAGACCGAGATGATGCGGTCGCCGCGCTGCAGGCTCCGGCGGATCATCCGCTCGGCGTAGAAGAACGCCAGACGGTTGGGG
>JBCCGX010000766.1:0-5159 GCA_039029035.1 Acidobacteriota bacterium
CTGCGCCGCAGCCTGGAGCCGAAGCTCCTCGAGCGCTGCGTGGAGCAGGTGGAGGTGCGCTCGCCATCGCTGCGTGAGCCGCTGGACCGGCGTTCGCTGAGTCGGCTGAAGGGGCGGAGGGTCGAGGCGCTGCGGCGTCGGGCGAAGTACCTGCTGATCGACTTCGAAGGCGCCTCCTCCCTGGTGATCCATCTCGGAATGAGTGGTCAGTTTACGGTGGTGCCAGCAGGCGAACCGGCGGCACCGCACGAGCATTTGGCGTTCCACCTGGATCGTGCCGAGAGGCTCCGCCTGGTGGATCCGCGGCGCTTCGGTCTCGCTTTCGTTCGAGCGACGAACCGGCTCGAACGCGATCGCCACTTCGAGCACCTCGGAGTTGAGCCGCTGGGGCCCGATCTGACCCCGGGCTTGCTGCGCGCTGCCGCGCGAGGCCGACGTGGACCGATCAAGAACTTCTTGATGGACGGCCGAATCGTGGTCGGAGTCGGCAACATCTACGCCGCCGAATCGCTGTGGCGTGCCCAGGTGCACCCGCGACGGTCCGTCGCCCGGGTGGGTCGAGGGACGTGGGAGCGCTTGACGGCTGAGGTTCGCGGCGTGCTCGCTCGGGCGATCGGCGAAGGCGGCACGACCCTCAACGATTTCGCCGACGGCGAAGGCAACGCCGGCTACTTTCAAGTCTCTCTCTGCGTTTATGGGCGCGAGGGCGAGCCCTGCCTGCGCTGCGGGCGGACCTTGAAGCGCATCGTGCAATCAGGACGCAGCACGTTCTATTGCCCGGGGTGCCAGAGGTAGGGTGTCGTTGAGGTTAAGATAGCCCGCATGCCCAATTCGCCGCCCGTTGTTCTCGGGGTCGCTGGAGGCACGGGCTCCGGCAAGACCACCGTCGCGCGCGCTATCCTGCGTGCCATAGGCAAGGATCGCCTGGCCTTCATTGCCCAGGACAGCTATTACCGCCAGATCGAGTGGGAGAGCCCCGAGCACCTGGCGTCGCACAACTTCGACCACCCTAAATCGATCGACACCGAGCTGCTGATCGCTCACTTGAAGGCCTTGAAGCGTAGGGAGCCCGTCGAAGCGCCGGTGTATGACTTCGTCAACCATCGGCGTAGTACGAAGACTGTTCGCATCGAGCCGCGTCGGGTGGTCCTGGCGGAAGGCATCCTTCTACTGGCCGAGCCCGGCATCCGTGAGCTGCTCGACTTCAAGATCTACGTCGATACGGACTCCGACGTCCGCCTGAAGCGGCGCATCCTGCGTGACATCAACGAGCGCGGTCGCGATCTCGAAGACATCCTGCGCCAGTACATGACCACGGTGCGCCCGATGCATCTGGAGTTTGTCGAGCCGTCGAAGCGCTGGGCCGATGTCATCGTGCCGGAAGGAGGCGAGAATCGCGTCGCCCTCCAGATGGTCGCGGCGCGAGTCGAAGAGCTGCTGCGGGTGTCAGTGGAGTAGGTCCGGTGCCATAGAATCGGGCCGATCCGCGAAAGGAGGCTCGATCGATGCACAGCTCCCCCGTCCGTTTTGTCGCCCGCAGCCTGGCCCCGGTGCTCTTCCTGATCGCCATGCCGGTCGCCGCAGACCCTCTGGCCCACACCTATTCGATCGTCGCCCGCGATCCGGCGACAGGCAACTTCGGTGTCGCGGTACAGAGCCACTGGTTCCAGGTCGGCCCCATCGTGCCCTGGGCCGAAGCCGGGGTAGGGGCGGTGGCAACCCAATCGTTTGTTCGGGTCGACTACGGACCGGAAGGCTTGGCGTTGATGAAGGCGGGCAAGTCGGCACGTCAGGCGCTCGATCAGCTGTTGGCCGAGGATGCACAGAAAGATGTGCGCCAGGTGGCGATGGTCGATGCGAGAGGCAGAGCTGCGGCCTGGACCGGACCGAGCTGCATCGTCGCCGCGGGCCACCACGAGGGTAAGGGTTACTCGGTGCAGGCCAACTTGATGGACAAACCGACGGTGTGGCCGGCGATGTCGCGCGCCTACGAGAAGGCAGAAGGCGACTTCGCCGACCGCTTGCTCGTCGCGTTGGCTGCCGCTGAGGCCGAAGGAGGTGACATCCGCGGGCGCCAGAGCGCCGCTTTGATCGTCGTCCGCGCCGAGTCCACTGGCAAGCCGTGGGAGGATCGCCTGGTCGACCTACGGGTCGACGACCATCCGCAGCCGCTCGGCGAGCTGCGCCGGCTATTGAATCTCCACCGTGCCTACGAGGATATGAATGCTGGCGACGAAGCCGTGGCAGAGGGCAAGATCGACGAAGCCGTAGCCCTTTACACGCGGGCCGCGAAGCGGGTGCCCGAGATCGTCGAGCTGCCTTTCTGGCAGGCGGTCACCCTCTTCCTAGCCGGGCGCGAGGACGAAGCTTTGCCGATCTTCCGCGACGTCTTCGCCCGTGAGGAGCGCTGGCGACGGTTAGTGCCGCGATTGCCGCAGTCGGGGCTGCTGCCGGACGATCCGGAGAAGATCAAGAAGATCCTCGCCGTGGCGCCGCGGGGTACAGGTGGCGGCTAGCGCCACGGGGCGGCACGGCCAGAGCAGCCTCTAACGATGCGTCTCGAGTTCGACCGCGGCACTCTCCTGGTGCATCCCGGTGACGAAGAGCTGCCGCCCGGGTTGACCCTGCCGGGCTGTACCTTCGATCGCCGGGTCAAGCTGTGGCGTGCACCGGCACACCGTTACCGCGAGCTACTGACGGTGCTGCATCGTGCCGGCGTCGAGCTCGACAACGAGGCCGGCGGCTTCGACGAGCTCGATCTTCAGTTGCGCCTCGACCGCCAACCCTACGAATACCAGGCCGAAGCGGTGGAGGCTTGGTGGACGGCGGGGCGTCGCGGTGTCGTCGTCCTTCCCACGGGCACCGGCAAGACCTACGTCGCGCAGCTGATCATCGAGCGCCTGGCCCGGGCCTGCCTGGTGGTCGTGCCGACCCTCGATCTGATGCAGCAATGGTACGGCGAGCTCGCCACCGCCTTCGACATCGAGGTCGGGCTCGTCGGCGGAGGGTACTACGAGGTCCGGGCGGTGACCGTGACGACCTACGACTCGGCCTATATCCACATGGAGCGCCTCGGCAATCAGTTCGCCTTGATGATCTTCGACGAGGTCCACCACCTGCCCGGGCCGTCCTACGCGACTGCTGCTGAGCTCTCTCTGGCGCCCTTCCGTCTCGGCCTCACCGCGACGCCGGAGCGCGAAGACGGCGGTGAGGTCCGCCTCGAGCGCTTGGTCGGCCCCGAGGTCTATCGGCGTGAGATCGGCGAGCTGGCCGGCGAGTTTCTGGCCGACTACGAGACCCGCCGGCTCCTGGTGCGGTTATCGAAGGCGGAGCGTGAGGAGTACGCCAGTGAGCGGCAGATCTATCGCGACTTCGTCACGGACAACCGCATCTCCTTCGGCGGCCGCGGCGGTTGGGCTCGCTTCCTGATGCTCACCTCGCGCAGCGAAGAGGGGCGTCGCGCCTTTCTCGCTTACCGTCGACAGAAGGCCATTTCCCAAGCGGCACCCGCCAAGCTACGCCTACTCGAAACCCTGATCGAGCGGCATCGCCTCGACCGGGTGCTGATCTTCACCAGCGACAATGACACCGTCTACCGCATCTCCAGGCTCTTCCTGATGCCGGCGATCACCCATCAATCCAAAGTCAAGGAACGCCACGAGACCCTGCAGAAGTTCAACGCCGGTGACTATCCCTTCCTCGTCACCTCGCGGGTCCTCAACGAAGGCGTCGACGTCCCCGCCGCCAACGTCGGCATCGTCCTTTCTGGCTCCGGCACCGTGCGCGAGCACGTTCAACGCCTCGGCCGCATCCTGCGCCGCGCCGAAGGTAAGCAAGCGGTCCTGTACGAGCTCGTAGCGGAAGACACGGCGGAGGAGTTCACCAGCTCCCGCCGTCGCCAGCATGGGGCGTACCAGCGAGGTGCTTGAAACGTGCTGACCGCCGATCTCGTCCAGGCTCGGGTCTACCGCAAGGAAGTCCGGCCGCGGTACATCAAGACTGAGGACCCGGATCATCTCGCCTTGGCCGAGCAGCTGATCGGCCTCTTCGCGGCGCACGAAGGACGTTCCCGCCACGAGCTCAATCACGAGCTGCAGGAGCTGCTCGGCACCGGTACCGAGTTCTTGCTGCACCGGGCCCTGGCCAAGCTACTGTTCGATCGCTCCACCTTCGATACCGAAGCCCCGGAGGAACCGGAGGGCTTGCGGCGCTCGGTCTTCGATGCGGCCGCGGGGGTCTACCAGCGCCCGGTGAAGGACGAAGTGCAGGCTTTCAAGTTTGATCGAGTGGCGATTCTGGACCAGGTGGCCGAGCGCCACGAGCTGGAAGTCGAGCAGCTCGAGCGCGGACTCTATGCCGACCTCAAAGACGAGCAGATCCTCAAGGACTGGAAGCCTTGTCGACCGGACTGGCTACTCCAGCGATACAACGTCGCTTTGGCACAAGGGGTGCTCTACAAGGCCGCCGAGCTCGAGATCCGCGTCGAAGGTGGCAGCATCCGGCGCCACCGCGAGCTGTTTCGCAAGATCAAGTTCTTCCAACTCATGCACCGGGTGGATGGGGACGCCGAGTCGGGGTACACGATCCGGCTCGACGGGCCGATGTCGGTGTTCAAGTCGAGCGGCCGCTATGGCTTGCAGATGGCCAGCTTCTTGCCGACCTTGTTGCATTTCGACCATTGGTCACTGACCGCGCGTCTGTTGTGGGGCAAAGCGCGCCGCGAGCTCGGCTTTCGCTTGAGCCCGGCGACCGGTCTCACGCCCTACACCCGGCTCAGCGGGCAATGGCAGCCGGAGGAGCTCGCCTGGCTACCGGAGCAGTTCGACAAACTGGATTCCGACTGGCAGATCTCGACCGATGCCGAGCTGGTGGATCTCGGGGGTCGCGGTGTTCTGGTACCCGACTACGTCTTCGAGCACTCGAGCGGTCTACGGGTCTTCTTGGAAGTCTTCGGCTTCTGGAACAAGGGGGCGATCACCTCACGCCTCGAGTTGCTGCGCGAGCACGGCCCGCGGGACCTGATCCTGGCGATCTCGAAGCAGCTCGCTGCAGGTCGCGACGGTCTGGACGAAATTCCGACCGAGATCTACGTCTTCCGTGCGTCACCCATCGCACGCAAGGTGCTGAAGCTTTTGGAGGAGTATCGCACCTCTATCGCC
>JBCCGX010000767.1:0-5152 GCA_039029035.1 Acidobacteriota bacterium
GAGGCGGGCGAGAAAGACGAGGCTTGCCACTAGGCCTAACGCCATAATCTGGCGCGAGGTGGGCGATGGTTCGCTGCGAGCCACTTGAAGATAGGCCAGCAAGAGAGCGACGACGCCAAGAGCTTGCAGGCCATACTCCATGCCGGCCCACGACATCCAATAGGTGCATTGGATGCGGAGCCACACCGACGACGCCACCACGGCCGCCGGCCGCCCAACAACGTGGCGTGCGAGGCGGTAAACCAACGCCGCCGTCGCCGCTGCGAGGAGCATTTGCAGACCGAAGCTGGCGAGCAGCAGGCACTCCGGATCCGGCAGAAGCCAAGCCAGGGGGATCAGGCACAGCAGCCACAGGGGATGGTAGCCGTTGGTCGGATTCTGACCATCGAAGGTCGAGCCCGACCCATTGGCCACATGTTGCGCGATGCGTAGGTAGTAGAAGGCGTCGTCGTAGTAGAGACTGGCGGCGTTGCGCGCCAGCTTTGCAGTGGCAGAGTCTCCGTGGCGGATGCTGATTGGATTGTCATCTGCCGGTGGTTGCTGAGTGAGCAACAACGGCACGATGAGGGCGAGGCCGAAAAGGAAGAGACCGAGCGCAAGCCGGTCGCGGCGAAACAGCCCGATAGACACTGTCTTCATCGTCGCCACTGTCTTGTCATAGCCACAGTCTTGTCACAGCCACTGTCCTGTCACAGTTACCGTCTTCAGCATCAGATCACGTCGAAGTCGCCGCCGACCAGATCCCAGCGACGGGGATCGCGCAAGGCCGCGGGCGACATCTCGTCGGAAAACGGTAGGCAGTGGATACCGAAGCTTCCCCAGCTGAGGAGAAAGCCACGGCGGCGCCAGGCGCGGTAAAGATCGGTCCCGGGCATCGCCAGGGTGGCGACGGCAACGGCATCGCTCGCCAAGCAGTGGTCGATCGCGGCGCTGATGAGCGCATCCCGGACCGCGGCATCCCTCGATGCGCAGGTCAGCTCGGCAATGTAGGCGAAACGCCGGTCGGTCTGCTCTTCGAGGCGCCACGCCACATAGCCCGTCAGGCGCTCCCGACGGTAGGCCAGAAGCACCTGGAAGTCGTGGTGCGGGCACTCGAGGTAGCGCCAACGAGCCCAGGCCGAACCATGTTCGAAACCCCAGCGGCCGGTGTCGAAGGACCCCTCTTCGGACAGTTGCTCCGCGGTGCCGACCCGGAGGTCGATCCCCGCAGCGATCGGCGAGCGCCGATCCCACAAACGATTCCACACCATGCCGGGCGCACGGATGCGTCCGAGGCTGGAGACGCCCAGCCGGCGCGCGGCGATGGCCTCCGGCCGCAAAGGGCGAATCAACCAGCGCAGCGGAAAGAGGTGGCGCCAGCCGAGATAGCGCCTGCGCGAGCCAAACTGTTCGTTGGGTGCCCCCAACAACCCTACGACACCAGCTCGTCGCCAGTGCTCGTGCACCCAGCTGGCGCAGCGGGTGAAGATGCCGCGGCGGCGATACTCCGGCAGGGTCCAATAATCCACCCCGACCAGGGCGTCGAAGGTGCCTGTCGGTAGATGCAGGCGACCGGGGATCCCGGCGTAGTGGAAGACCGGCCGATCGTCGCGATCGACCGCTAGCCAGAGGTTCTCGGCCGGAGACGGCCGAGTCTTCAGCTTCCAACGCCATGAAGCTTCGCTCAGAGGCCGTCCGTAGACCCGTTCGAAACCTTCGCGGAGCGGGCCCTCGTCGCCCGGCTGGTAGGCGCGCAGTCGCCAATCGGCCTCGGCCGGCGGTTCTAGCGCAGCTGGCAACGCGGCGCTCATGCGACGAGGGTGGCCAGACGACGCCTCTCGCCGAGACCCTTGGCGTAGGCCAGGGGATCGCTCCAGGCGTAGTAGCGCAGGCCGCGAAAGAGATCGACCAACGGCTGTTGCGGCGGCTCCCGGTGCAGGTGCTGGTACTGTGCGGCGCTCATCTGCCAAAGCTCCTCCGCCGCCTCTAAGTCGTAGAGCCGGCCGGTGTAGCGTCGATGCCGCAGGCAGCGTTCGAGCGAACCGAGCTGTGAGCGATGGGCCTGAAGCGCTGCCAGCAGCCGCGGCTCGGAGGACGACAAGGGGACGACGAGCCGGGTCAAGATCGGTGTCAGCGGCACGTGCACCGGGTAGATTCGAATCTCCGGCGGCTCTTCGGCGAGATCGCTCAAGGCGCTCGCCAAAGCTCGCGCGACCCGCTCGTGCTCGGGATGGAAGTCGACCCGCGACGGGGCATAGACAAGATGCGGCCGCAGCCTCAGCAAAACTCTGCCTAGCCGGGTGGCGAGGTGTCCTCGACGCCACTCTCCCTCTGGCAGGCCGAGCCAGTCGAGCTCGGCGCCGAGTTGGTCGACCGCCACTTCGAGCTCCGCTCGGCGGACATGGGCCATCTCGTCGGCCGACAGACCGAGTGCCTGCGAGGCGCGACCGTCGGTGACGCAACAGATCCGGACTGCATCGCCCGCTCTCAAGTGGGCCAAAATAGCACCGCCACATCCGACCACTTCATCATCGGGATGCGGCGCGACGACCAGCACCCGGCGACCACCCGGCGAGCTCCATATCTCGGGTCGGCGGCTGAGACAGCGACCAAGCGCCTGGAATCCGATCGTCCAAAGGCTCTCGAAGACCCGCTGAACGATCCCTTTGAGGGCCCTCTTCACTCCTCCTTCTGCACCTCCGCCTGCACCACCACCACCAAGGTCTCGTGGATGCCGCGAGGTGTCGCCTTGCCGACCACCGCTTTGTGCCCGTCTGCCACTTCGACGTCGGTGCGCAGCATGGCACGACGCACTCCGGCCGAATTCTCTCCCGTCACGTCGAAGGTCAAGGCGTCCAAGCGTACCCGATTGCCCTCTTCGCTCGGTACGATCCGGATGTTGTCGAAGTGAAACTGGTAGCCGGTCGGAACGGCTGTATTACCGAAGCGAAAACTGCCCTCGACCCGCCCGCTGCTACGATCGCCGATTTGGAGAAAGATCGTGTCGAGCAGGCTGAAACTGCGATGCCCGAAGAGGGCCTCCAGGCGGCTCTCGACCCCGGCGAAGCCCGGCAATGCCTGACCCGAGCCTCCCGTTCCGGCGAAGATGTAGGCCGAGAGCTCGATATTGGGCTCCGGCTCTGGCGGCACATCGAGGGTCTCGATGATCTTCTCGATCGTATCGAGCACACTGTCGTCTTCCGACCGGGCGGCGATGATGTTGAGACTCGGCTTGGCAACGATCTCAGCATCCACCAGACTGAGGATCGATTGCAACTCGAGCACATCGAGGTAGCGGGTGGTGAAGAGCACCGTGCGGCCCGCTTTCTCGGGCAGGGCGGGTTCGAACTCGAATTGCGCCGTGGCGGCGGTGGCCAAGAAGATCGCCAGGCACGCGACGAGGGCTGGTCGCTTGTCGAATCGATGCATTGTCACCTCGCCTCTTGCTCCTAACGGACCGTCAGTGGGTCCACGCATTGACCGAGCTACCGCTGGGCTGGTTGGATCGCCGGCCGGCGATCACGTCGACCGCTTCGGCCAAGCCGTCCAGGGTCAGCTCGTACATCGGGAAGACCTCGCGGATGATGCGCACGCTGGGCGCGTTCCAGATCCGCCGCGGCTCCGGGTTGATCCACACCGAATTGGGGCAGCGGTCGCGGATGCGCTGCAGCCAGCTCAGGCCGCTCTCGCGATTGTCGTGGAAGAGATCGATCGCGCCGCCGATGTGGGTGAGCTCGAAAGGGCTCATCCACGCATCGCCCACAAGCACCACTGACCAGGTGCGGTCGAGGCGTTTGAGGATGTCGCTGGTGAGGTCGCCGCGGCGGCGGAAGATATCGGTGTACAGGCGCTCGTAGACGCAGTTGTGGAAGAAGCGCCATTCGAAGTGCCGGAAGTGGTTGGCGGCATGAGCAGCCGAAAAAAGACGCTCGGTGAGATCGGCGTGGGGATCCATCGAGCCGCCGACATCGAGCAGCAGCAGCAGCTTGATCCGATTGCGCCGCGGCGGGCCGAAGATCAGGTCGATCTCGCCGCCGTTGCGGGCGCAACCGTCGATCGTCGCATCGAGGTCGAGCTCTTCCGGTCCCTCGTCCTTGCCCAGCCGGCGCAAGCGACGCAGGGCCATACCGATCTGTCGCGTGTCCAGCACTCGATCGCTACGCAGGTTACGAAAGCGCCGATCACTCGCTACCTGCACCGCTGAGCGGCCACCGCCTGGACCACCGACTCGGATCCCTGCCGGGTTGTTGCCGCCGTAACCGAAGGGTGAGGTGCCGCCGGTCCCGATCCAACGATTGCCGCCGTCGTGACGCTTCTTTTGCTCCTGCAGCCGCTCTTGGAAGCGCTGGCGTAGCTCGTCCAGATCGAGCGCCTCGATGGCGGCGAGCTCCTCCGGTGTGAGCTGCCGGGGCAAGACCGGATTCTCCAGCCACTCGAGCAGCTCGTCGGAAAGGTCGAACTGGCGGTCGACCCCGGCGAAGTACTCGGCGAAAGCCTGATCGTAAAGGTCGTAGAGGGTTTCCCGCTTCACCAGCAGGGCGCGCGCCAGGTGGTAGAACACCGTCAGGTCGGCCCGCGCGTGGCCTTCCGCCAAGGCACGCAGCAGCGGCAGCCACTCAGTGAGCGACACCTTGAGGCCACGCTCGCGCAGGTGAAAGAGGAACTCGGTGAACATCAGTGCAAGACGCCCCTCCGCACCGGACCGACGATCGAGCCCAGATCCTGCTCGTGCTTGAGCAGCACGCCGAGGAAGGGCAGCTTCTCCTCCATCGCTTCCTTGCCGACCCCTGCCCGTCGCAGCGCCGCGATCCAATCGATCAGCTCGCTGGTCGACGGACGCTTGCGGATCTCGGACTGCTCGCGCAACCAGTAGAAAGCGATCAGCACCTGGCGCAACATCTCTCCCTCGATATCCGGGTGGTGCACCTGCACGATGTCACTCATCAGCTCCTGATCGGGGAAGGCGATGTAGTGGAACACGCAACGACGCAGGAAGGCGTCGGGCAGCTCTTTCTCGTTGTTCGAGGTCACCACCACGATCGGACGCTGCTCGGCGGTGATCGTCTCGTCGGTCTCGTCGATGCGAAAGCTCATGCGGTCGAGCTCGTGTAGCAGATCGTTGGGAAACTCCATGTCGGCCTTGTCGATCTCGTCGATCAGCAGGACGACCCGC
>JBCCGX010000768.1:0-5150 GCA_039029035.1 Acidobacteriota bacterium
GACGACCGATGTCGAGTACACCCTGCGGGTCACCGACACGATGACCGGCGCTGTGAAGCAGTACCACAACTCCCTGGGCGTGGCCTCACCCGCGACCACCGACACCGGCGCCTTTGCCACGTGTCCCTAGAGTGTCCCGTTGGACTATTCCCTTGAGCTATCTCCGGTCCTTCTCGCGCCTGACGGCGTTACGCCTCCTCAAAAGAACTCTGCTATTCCTGCGTCGGCAAGCCTTGTCAGACACGAGAAATCCTCGCAGATATCCTGAAGGTTCTAATCAGATGGGCCACTAGCTGGCTGAGAATCGACGCTTCAAGACCTCGCCGCCGCCGGTTCGCCGACAGCGTCAGCCGACACGGCTGCAGTGCGCCGCTCCACCTCGTCGCGCTTCCATTCCTTGGCGGTAAGGTAGGAGTACATCGCTGGTACCACGTAGAGAGTCAGTGCCGTGCCGGCGACCAGGCCGCCGATGATGGCGACGCCCATTGGGGCGCGGCTTTCGGCCCCGGCGCCCAGAGCGAGGGCGATGGGCAGGATGCCGAGGACGGTGGACAGGCTGGTCATCAGCACCGGGCGAAAGCGGGCGGATGCGCCTTCGACGACGGCCTCGATGGGCGATCGTCCACGGGCGCGTCGCTGGTTGGAGAACTCGACGATCAGAATGCCATTCTTGGTCGTCAAGCCGATCAGCATGATCATGCCGATCTGGCTGAAGACGTTGAGGGTCATACCGAAGTACCACAGCGCCAGCAAGGCGCCGGCGAGGGCCAGGGGCACGGTGAACATGATGGTCAGCGGATCGCGGAAGCTCTCGAACTGCGCCGCCAGCACCAGGTAGATCAGCGCCAGGGCGAGGAGAAAGACGAAATCGAGGCTGCGAGCGCTCTCGGCGAAGTCCCGCGCCTGGCCGGAGAGGGCGGTGGCGAAGGAGTCGTCGAGCACCTCGGCGGCGATCGCTTCCATCGCGTCGATCCCGTTGGCGATGGTGTAGCCGGCCGCCAGGTCGGCGGAGACGGTGGCCGAAACGTAGCGGTCGAAGCGGTAGAGCTGTGGCGGGCGGCTCTCCTCGCTCACCGTCACCAGCTTGTCGAGCAGCACCGGCTCGCCCCGGCTCGAGCGCACGTAGAGGTTCTTCAGATCGAAGGTCTCGTCGCGGTCCTCGCGTGTCACCTGGCCGATGATCTCGTACTGCTTACCGTCCCGCAGGAAGAAGCCGAGGCGCTGCTCGGAGAGAGCGAGCTGCAGGGTGCGGCCGATGTCGAGGGCGGAGATGCCGAGATCCAGAGCGCGCTCGCGGTCGATCTCGATGCGCAGCTCCGGCTTGTCGAACTTCAGGTCGACATCGACGAAGGTGAAGGTCGGGTCTTCGCCTGCCGCGGCGAGGAAGCGCGGCAGGGCTGCCTCCAGCTTGTCCATGCTGGGAGCCTGGAGGACGAATTGCATCGCCGCCCCGCGGCGTCGCCCGACGGCGATGGTCGGCTCCTGGGAGACCCGGGTGCGGGCGCCGGTGAGCTCGCTCAGTCGGCGGGTCAGGGCGGCGGCAATCTCGGCCTGGGAGCGCTCACGCTCGTCGGCTTCCGACAGCACGACGCGGGCGAAGCCGGAGTTGACCGCCGAGGTAGCGCCGAAGCCGGGCGAAGTGACAGACACCAGCATGCGGGATTCGGGGACCTCGTCGAGGATCATGGCGTTGAGATCGTCGACGAAGCGATCCATATAGGCGAAGGTGGCGCCCTGGGGTCCGCTGGCGTTGAGGCGCACGGTGCCGCGATCTTCCAGCGGCGCCAGCTCGGCCGGCAGGGTGCGCAGGAAGAGCACGATCAGGCCGAGACAGGCGGCGACGATCGGTCGGGCCAGCCAGCGCCGGGTGAGCAGCCCTTCCAGACTACGGCGGTAGCTGGCGGTGAGGCGCTGAAAGAAGGGCTCTGTGGCGCGGTAAAGCCAGGGTTGCCGTTGGCGCTTCTTGAGCAGCCGCGAGGACAGCATGGGCGTGAGGGTGAGGGCGATGAACGAGGAGATGATCACCGCTCCGGCCAGGGTGACGCCGAACTCGCGGAACAGGCGCCCGGTGAGGCCACCGATAAAGAGGATCGGCAGCAGGACCGAGACCAGGGCCAGGGTGGTGGCGATGACGGCGAAGAAGATCTCTCGCGTGCCGATCACCCCGGCCTCGAGCGGCTCGTGGCCGCGCTCGATCTTGGCGTAGATATTCTCCAGCACCACGATGGCGTCGTCGACCACCAGGCCGATGGCCAGCACGATGCCGAGCAGGGTGAGGACGTTGATCGAGAACCCGGCCAGGTACATGATGAAGAAGGCGCCGGTGAGGGATACCGGGATCACCACCACCGGGATCAAGGTGGTGCGCCAGTCGCGCAGGAAGGAGAAGATCACCAGGCCGAAGGCGAGGAAAACCGTCTGGCGCACCTCGCGGATCGACTTCTTGATGTGCTTGGTGCTGTCGAAGCCGAAGCCGAGCTCCAGGTCGGCCGGCAGATCGGTGCGGATCTGCTCGATGCGGCGGTAGAACTCGTCCGCGATGTCGATGTAGTTGGCGCCGGGCTGGGGCCGGATGACCACCGCCACCATCGGGATGCCGTCGCGCTTGAGCACCGTGCGCTCGTTGCGCGGTCCGAGCTCGGCGGCGCCGACGTCGCGCAAGCGGACCTTGCGCCCACCGTCGGACTTGAGGATCAGGTTCTCGAAGTCTTGTGGCGTGTTGAGCCGCCCCATGGCGCGCACCGGCAGCTCGACGTCGCGCCCTTCGATCCGGCCGGCCGGCAGCTCGATGTTCTCCCGTGCGATGGCGTCGCGCACGTCGAGGGGGGTGAGGCGATAGGCAGCGAGCTTCTGTGGATCGATCCACAGGCGCATGGCGTAAGTCTTGTCGCCCCAGATGTCGACCCGGCTGACTTGCGGGATGGTCTGCAGGCGTTCGACGAAAAGCTCGTCGGCGAAGCGCGAGAGATCCAACAAGCTGCGGGTGTCGGAGCGGAGGGTGACCTGGAGGATCGGCCGGTCGTCGGAATCGGCCTTGGAGATGGTCGGCGGATCGGCGTCCGCGGGGAGGTCGCGCTGCGCCCGGGACACCCGGTCGCGCACGTCGTTGGCGGCGGTTTCGAGATCCGCGTCGATGCCGAACTCCACCCGGATCGTGCTACGCCCCTCGCGGCTCACCGAGGTCAGGGTGCGAATGCCGGCGACACCGTTGACCGATTCCTCCAGCGGCTCGGTGATCTGCGACTCGATCACGTCGGCACTGGCGCCGCGGTAGCTGGTGGAGACGGTGATGATCGGTGAGTCGACGGAGGGGAACTCACGCACCCCGAGGGAGTTAAAGCCAATGACGCCGAAGAGGACGATGGTGATCGACATCACCAGCGCCAGCACCGGGCGGCGGATGGAGAGGGAGTAGAGGGTCAATCCCGCCCCTCCGAGGTCTCGATATCCAACCCCGGTCGCAGCTGCTGGATGGCACTGACGATCACCCGCTCGCCGGCGGCCAGGCCGCTGGTGATCTGGACCCGATCCTCGGTGCGGATACCGGTGGTCACGGTGCGCGATTGGGCCTTGCCGTCTTCGGCGACGAAGACCTTCTTGCCGCCGAGCTCGGGGATGACAGCGATCGCCGGCACGGTGACGGCGTCATCGCTCTCGGCGACGACGATCTCGACGTCGGCGAAGGCGCCCGGCACGAGAGAGCCTTCGCGGTTGGCGCTCCTGGCGCGCACCGGAAGGGAGCGGGTGTCTTGATCGACGCTGGGTTCGATGGCGTAGATCGTGCCGGTGAACGGTCGCTCTTCGCCTTTGACGCGAAACGTGATCTCGCCGCCGCGCTGCATGCGCGCGGCGTACTTCTCGGGCACCGAGAAGTCGACCTTTACCGAGTCGACGTCCTGCAGCGTGGCGATCTGAGTTTGTGGCGAGAGATAGCTGCCCAGACTGACGTAGCGCAGGCCGATGATGCCACCGAAGGGCGCGCGGATCTCGGTCTTGAGCAGCTGCGCCTCGATCAGTCGGTGCTCGGCGCGCAGTACCTCGAGCTGGTTGAGGGCCAGGGCGTATTCTTCGTCCGAGATCACCCCGTCGTCGAGTAACTGCTTACGCTTGGCCTCCCGGCGTTCGGCGAGCTCCACCCGCAAGGCCGTTCGCTCGCGCTCCGCCTGGAGCTCGGCATCGTCGATCTCGAGCAGCAGTTGGCCCTTGGAAACCCGGCTCCCCTCGTTGAAGTGGATCGCCGCGATCTTGCCGGTGATCTCACCTACCAGCTCTACCTGCTCGTTGGCTCGCACCGTGCCGGTGGTCGAGAGGCGCTCGGTCAGATGCTCCGGCTCCACCGTCTGCACCGTGACGCGCAGCTTGCGCGGCTCACTCGAAGCCGGCGCGGGAAGGTTTGACGTATCGCCTGAAGTCCTGAGTTTCGGTGCCGCTAGTGCGGCGAGGACGGCCAGGGCAAATAGGATGCCGAGGAAACGTTTCAAGGGATAGTTCTCCGAGGAAGCTGATCGTTGACTCTACTACGGACAACTTACGTGGCCTGGCGGGCGATGGAGGTAAAAGTCTGGTAATCATGTTCGTGCAGAGGCGATCTCTGCCAACGCACGGAAGGTCGACACTCAGCCGCAGGATGTGGTAAAAAGCGCGTTCCGGCAAGCCACGAGCCAAGCCCTTCCGGCAAAGCCCGCCCCGCTTCCTCCCGAAGCGCATCCACCCCCTGGACGCCATCCAGACAAGGACCTCCGAATGAAGATCCTCGGCATCTCGTGCTATTACCACGACGCCGCCGCCTGCCTGGTGGTCGATGGCGAGGTGATCGCGGCAGCCTCGGAAGAGCGTTTCTCGCGCATCAAGCAGGACTCCGAGTTCCCCAAGCAGGCGATCGACTATTGCCTGAAGACGGGGGGCATCACAGCGGCCGATCTCGACTACACCGCCTTCTACGATAAGCCCTTCCTCAAGTTCGAGCGCATCCTCGAGACCTACATCGCGGGCGCGCCCCGGGGCTTGCCGTCGTTCATCAAGGCCCTGCCGCTGTGGCTCAAGAAGAAGCTCTTCATTCCCAAGCTGATCGAAGACTCGTTAGACGGCTTCGAAGGCAAGATGCTCTTCCCCGAGCATCACGAGTCCCACGCCGCCTCGGCGTTCTATCC
>JBCCGX010000769.1:0-5150 GCA_039029035.1 Acidobacteriota bacterium
CAAGGAAGGTGGTCGGGTCGTAGGCCGGTACGCCAAAGAGCATCGCTGCCAGCAAGCGGCCGAGGGCCAGGGCGACGGCGATGCCGATGACGACACCGAGCCCGGTCAGAGCGAGACCCTGGCCGAAGACCATCTCGAGAATCTGCCGCGGTCGGGCGCCCATCGCCATGCGGATGCCGATCTCGCGCGAGCGTTGAGCGATGGAGAAGGCGAGCACGCCGTAGATGCCGATCGCCGCCAGGATTGCCGCCAGGGCACCGAACGCGACCAGCAGCACCATCGACACGTGACGGTTCTCGAGTGATCCGGCAAGCTGCGCTTCGAGAGTGACGACGTTGTAGGCCGGTAGCTCGGGATCGACCGCGAGGATGGTCTGCTGCACCGTCTTGGTCAGGCTCTCGGGTTCGACTTCGGTCTTGAGCACGAAGGTCATCCGCGTCCGCGCTTGTTGCCGGTAGGGGTAGTAGATCGTCTCTTTGGTCACCGGCTGGGTGAGATCGCGGATCTTGACCGGCTCGACGACGCCGACGATAGTGAGGAAGGGGCCGTCGGGTCCGTTGCGGCTGATCTGCTGCCCCAAGGCCTCCTGGCCGGAGAAGTACTTGTCGACCAAGGTCCTGTCGACCACCACCACCGGTTCGGTGTCGGCGGTGTCCAGGTGAGTGAACAAGCGGCCTTGCTGCAAGCCGATCTCGAGGGTGTCGAAGTACTCTTCGTCGACCACACGCTGGAAGCCGTGGGGCGCCGACTCGCCTTCCGCCGGCGTGTAGCCGCGGATGCGGTAGGAGCCGGAGCTCGAGCTACCGCTGAAGGGTGTGTTGGAGATCAGGCCGGCGTCGGCAATACCGGGTAATGCCCGCAAGCGCTGTAGGGCGCGGTCATAGAAGGACACGATCGCGGCGTCGTCGGTGTAGGCGGCGCTGGGTAAGTTGACCTGAGCGGTGAGCACGCGTTCTTTGCTGAAGCCCGGGTCCTCGTTCTGCAGCGCGTTCATGGTGCGCACCATGAGGCCGGCGCCGACCAGCAGGATCAACGCCATGGCGACCTCGCTAACGACCAGGAAGTTGCGCGGCAGGGCGGCCCGCTTGCCGGCCGAGCCGCCGCGGCCGCCGCCCTCCTTCAGTACGTCGTTGGGGTCGGTGCGCCAGACGGCGAAGAGGGGGAAGAGACTGAAGAGTACGCCGGTGGTGAGCGCCAGGGTGAGGGTGAAGAGCAGGACTCCCGGGTCGAGCCGGATCTCGACCCCGGCCGGATCGACGCCCAGCCAGGCGAGCAGTCGGATGCCGGCGTAGCCCAGCCAGATCCCCACGAAGCCCGCTGTCGCCGCCAGGAGCAGACTCTCGGCCAGCAGTTGCCGCGCCATGCGCCAGCGGCCAGCACCAAGGGCCGAGCGCACCGCCAGCTCGCGCTGGCGCGCGGCGAGGCGGGTGAGGAGCAGGTTGGCGACGTTGGCACAAGCGATGAGCAGCACGAAGCCGACGACCCCCTGGAGCAGCAGTAGGTAGGGCTCGAGGCTACCGAAGAGCTCCTCTCGCAGGTCGATGACCATGCCGCCGAAGCCACTCGATGCCCAA
Source organism: Acidobacteriota bacterium (assembly GCA_039029035.1). Lineage (GTDB taxonomy): Bacteria > Acidobacteriota > Thermoanaerobaculia > Multivoradales > J023 > JAAELT01. The sequence goes on from JBCCGX010000769.1 coordinate 1,575, forward strand.
AATTGGGCGGCGTCGGGGAAGCGTTCGTTGTTGAGCTCGTGAATGGCATCGATCTGGCCCTGGGCCTGCTCGATTGTCGCGCCGGGGGCGAGCCGCGCCAGCATGCGCGAGAACTCGTTGCCGCGGCTGTCGTCGGACATCTGCTCGGGGGTGAAGGCGAACGGCCACCAGACCTGCACTTGAGCGTTGGGGAAGGCGAAGTCTTCCGGCATCACGCCGAGCACCTGGTGTGGCTCGCCGTTCAGCCGAATGTCGCGCCCGACGATGCCGGGGTCCCCACCGAGTTGGCGTTGCCACAGCTGGTGACTCACCACCACCACTTTGTCGTGCCCCGGCTGCTCTTCCTCGGTGCCGAAGGTGCGGCCGAGCATCGCGTCACTGCCGAGCAACGGAAAAAGCGACGCCGTGGTGCGCAAGCCGATGATGCGCTCCGGCGGTCCGTCCGAAACCATGTTGAAGCTCTGGAAGTTGTACAGGGCGCTCTCTTCGAAGGCGGCGACGTCGCGCCGGCGGTCGAGGTAGTCCGGGATCGAGACCGAAGCCTGCGGCAGGCCCATCAGGGGATATTTGTTCCACACCTGGACCAGGCGATCCGCCTGCTCGTAGGGCAGCGGGCGCAGCAGCACGCCGTGGATCACGCTGAAGATGGCCGTGTTGGCGCCGATACCCAGCGCCAAGGTCAACACCGCCAAGACGGTGAAGGCCGGTTTGCGGCCCATCATGCGGAGGCCGATTTTCAGGTCTTTGGCGAGGCTCATCACGGTCCCCTCTGTATCGAGTGGTCGGATTTCGGGAATGGAATGCCTGCCACGCTGTACGGAATTCGGTGGCGTGATGTTTTTGGGCCGCCAAGCGTTCAGGTCCTTCGGTCTGCAGATGCGATGCCCGAGCCCACGATGACGGAAAGGCCACTCCTGCTTCGCTGAGTGGGTTGTAGGCAGGAGAGATCCCGGCTGCGGGAGAGCTCACTGCAATCGCTGGCGAAAGGAGGTGATCCCATGCGACTCACGACCCGAGTCAAGGCTGGCATGAAGGCCGGCATCGTCATCATCGGTTAGGCCCCGAGGGCAGCTCGCGCGACCAGGATGTGGGAGGACCTGCATCCTGGTCTTTTTCTTTGCTGGCCACTGCTAGGAGATTTTCGATTCGATGACTGAGTTTCGCGGGTGACTTCGCTTGGGTGGTGTGAAGCGGGCTGAGGGCCCGCACACACCACAGATGCACTGCCCCGCTCTGGGCGAAGGCGTCCTCGGGGTCGACCAACCAGGAGAGTACCCATGTCGCGCGACAGGCGAATACACCTCGACCGGCAGCTTCCTTTGCCGATCTTCAGCTTTTGGACGTTCGTGATCAGCACACTTGCTGCCCCAGGGTTGGCAGCACCGGTCCTCGACGTGACAACCGAGCAGGTGAGCGCTCGTGGCGTGACGCCGCAGGGTTGCACGATCTTCTTCGGCGTCTCCCACGAGCGGGCACCGTGGATGCGCCGTCTGATAACCCATGCCGCGCCGCTGGTGGATCGTGACGGCGACGGGCTCGTGGCGCTCGAGCTAGGAGTTGCCGCAACCTCCGTCTGGGCGGCGGTCGATGTCGTCAGTGGGGCGCACAGCCTCGCTGCGCCGGCCGGTTTCGCTCCACAGCAAGAGGCCATTGCATGGCGAGCGATGACCGAGAAGCCGGGCGTTCTGATCGACCAGCGCCAGGATCTGGAGCTGTTGGTCGTCCGCCCCGACGTCGCCGCCTGGCACGGACGGGCGTTCGATGGCGCGGCGGGCGATGCAGGGCTGGCCGAGGATGGTGCGGTCGAAGCTCGGCTAGCTGACCTGGAACGGATCTGGCCCGATGGAGCTGGCACCGTTGCAACCCTCGAGCAGCTCGAGGCCGGCGACGTAGTGGTGGGCATCGATCCGTCCCACCTGACTACCTGGTCTTTCGTTTTCGAGGCGCCCCAATCCGACAGCGGAAGGAGCGCGCAATGAGAGCGATCCTCGTCTTGATCGTCCTTGCGGGCATCGTCAGTACGCCCGCCTCGGCGATCCACCCCAACCAGCCGCAAGGCTTCGATGCCGACCGTGCCGTCCAGCGCGGCCTCGACCAGATCGACCAGGTCGACCTCTTCTCCGGCCGATTGTCGATCGCTTTACCTCTGGGACCCTTCGCCCTGGTCTACAACTCCAATATCTGGCGTTACGAGATCATCATGGAAGAGGAGGAAGAGCGCATCCGCGCCGGCGTCGACCCGCAGAACACCGGCGGCCTCGGCTGGCGTCTCGACCTCGGCGAGGTCTACCGGCCGCAGCATCCCTACAACGTCACCGGTCGCTGGCTCTTCGTCAGCGACGACGGCGGTCGCCATGTGTTCTACGACACCTTGCACAACGACGACGACAACGCCGTGGCCGGCGTTTGGTACACCCGCGACGGCAGCTATCTACGCCTGACGAAGAGCACCAGCTTCTACGTCGATATCGAGTTTCCCGACGGTACGACGCGGCGCTTCTTGACCGGGGCCGCTACGGATCCGAGTGTCTTCCGGTTACATAAAGTGTGGAGCCGCTTCGCCTCGGCGGACGATCCAGACCTGTGGGTCACGCGGGACGCGGCCGATCTCGAGCGCACCGTGCACGACCGCTACGGGCGCCGGCACACCATCCGTCTCACCGATGAGTTTGCGCCGCGCTTCCCGCGCACCGTCACCCAGGTGGATATCGAAGCCTTCGGAGGCGACCGCTTGATCTACGACTTCGAGTACTGGGACCGTTGGGTCGACGTCAGCTGTAAGCAGAGCTCAGTGTCGTCCCCCAACCGCATCCGGGTGCCGCACCTCAAGCGCATCGACAACCGAGGCAACGACACCGCCTACACCTTCACCGAAGACGGTGCCTTGTTGTACTACAACATCTGCCAGGGCGGGATCGAGGATCTGCCGGGGATCTTGCGCGGGATCAACCTGCCGACCGGTGGCAAGATTCGCTACGTCTTCCAAGAGTACGAGTTCCCGCCGGCGGAATCGAATTCGGTCTTCAACTCCTCGGCCGGCGTGGCTAGCCGCACCCTGCTAAATGCCGACGACACGCCCTACGGTGACGGCGCCTCCACCTGGGCCTACAAGACGACCAAGAAGAGCGCGGCGGAGACCGGCGAGCATCCCGAGATGCACACCGAAGTGGTGAATCCCACCGGCGACTGTAGTCGGCATTTCTTCGACGCCGTTTACTGGCGGAGCACGGCGACCGGCGAGGGATGGGAGCGGGGACTGCCGTTCACCTACACCCAGCACGTCGCCAGCCCGGGCTCGGCCGTCCGTTACCTGTCACAGCAGATCTTTTCGACCAGCGACGGTGCCGGCTCCTGTGCCGGTGATTTGCTGCGCTCGGTTTACCTGCGCTTGCGCCACGACGCGCTGCCCGGACCCTCGGCGCCGCTCAGCGATTGGACGAACCTCAATCGCCAGGTGCAGGCCAGCCGCGTCGTCTTCCATGACGACGCGGGGCGGTATGCCGACACCGAGTGGAGTGACTTCGATGGTCTCGGCCACTTTCGGCGCACGGTGACCACCGGGAGCTTTCGATCCGA
>JBCCGX010000770.1:0-5145 GCA_039029035.1 Acidobacteriota bacterium
GCCAGGCCTGCCATCGGATCGGCCGGCTCGCCCGGGCTCGAATCGAGCGAAAGGCTCTGGGCCTGTAGCGCCATGAGGTCGTTGTTGGACGACGCCGCACCGTCTGAAGACGCCGCATCGCCGGAGGACGCAGCACTGTCTGAATCACCGAAATCGAAGGCCGGCTCCTCACTATCGAAGCTCAGCGGCGTCTCGCCCGGCGGCGCCGATTCTGCCGCTGGCGCGAAGTCCAGGAGACCCGGGTGACCGGGATCGAGCGCGCGCGCCTTCGCCAGGTCCTTCTCCATATCGTCGAGCCGACCCTCGCTGCGTGCCTCGACCGCCGCTTTGAGGAAGGTCGAAACATAGGCCTCCGACTCGAGCAGCCCCTGAGCCTGCTCGACGATCGCCTGCACCTGCGGATCGCCCGCCACCGCGTCCTTCTGCATCTCTGCGACCTGCAGGATTTGCGCAAAGCTCCGCTTGTCGAGCAGATCCTGCATCATCGTCCCGAGACCGCTGGTCACCGGTCCCGAAGTCGGGCTCACGGGCATCGCGGTGGGCGTCGCTGGTGTTGACGGCACGGTGGGCTCTTCGAGCTCCAGATCGTCGAGCTCAGCCAGTCCCTCCAGATCTTCCAAGTCCTCGAGAGCATCCAGATCGTCGAGGCCATCGAGGTCGTCGAGGGCCGGCTCGTCAACGGTCGCGGCTGCCGTGTTCGCCGGCGGCGGCGAAGGGGCTTCGAGGTCGATGGTGACCACTGGCCGTGTGTCGCTCTTGAGGCGTTCGACCAGGGTCTTGGCGGGCTGAAACTGCGGATCCATGCGCAGAATGAACTCGCAGCCTACCAGTGCTTCCTGGTCTCGCTGTTGCGTCACCAGGCCCAAGGTCTGTTGGAAGGTGTTGGAGATTCGCTCCTGGACGTCGGCGGCCAGAGCGGGATTGCCGGGGTAGCTCATGATCTGAAGCTCTTCTAGAGGGTCGCCGTTGGCGGTTTTGCGGCTTTCGGCGGAAGATCCGACCACGGTCTCTTAGAGGTGGCGAATCTTTGCAGTCTACCAGATGGCTCTGCCCTGGGAGGATGCGAGCGGCTAGAGACCGTCGAAGATCCGCCGCGGCAGGCCGTCGAAGGAGCCGGAAGACATGGTGACGATCACGTCGCCGGCGCGGGCTCGGTCCAGGGCTTCGCTGAGCAACGCATCGTTGCTATCGCAAGCAGACGCATCGACACCGGCCGCCCTGAGCTCGACCAACAGGGACTCGATATCGAGCCGCTCGGCCTCTTCGAGGCGCCCATGATGGAAGATCGGTGCCATCAAGACGACATCGGCCTGGGCGAAGGCGCGCAAATAAGCTTCGAAGAAGAACGATCGGCCGGCTGTCAGGCTGCGCGGCTCGAAGAGTGCCAACAGGCGACGGCCGGTATACGCTCGGCGCAGGCCATCGAGTGACTTCTCGACGGCGGTCGGATGGTGCGCAAAATCGTCGATCACGGTGACGCCACGCCGGGTGCCGAGCTCTTCCAGGCGCCGCGAGGCGCCACGGAAAGAGGCGAGAGCGTCACGCACTGCCGCGCCATCGAGGCCATCGTGACTCGCTGCGGTCCAGACGGCCAAGGCATTGCAGACATTGTGCTCTCCCGGAACTCCGAGAACGAGCTCGGTCTCGATGCGGCTCGGGTCCTGCACGGTGAGCCGGCATCCCCGGGGCCCGTAGTCGACGGCCGAGACCGGGCGCACATCGTTGTCGTCTCCCAGACCGTAAAAGAGAACTTTGCAGCCGGCAGCCGCCGCAACTTCGCGCACCTCGGGCGAATCACCGAAAGCGACCAGCAAGCCCTCTGGCGGCAGCAGCCGCACCAGGGCTCGATAGGCTTCGGTCAGCGCTTCCGGTTGCGGATAGAGATCGGCGTGATCGTACTCGACACTCGTCAGAATGAGCGTCTGAGGCTGGTAATGGAGAAATTTGGGGCCGCGATCGAAGTAGGCGGCGTTGTATTCGTCACCCTCGATAACGAACCTCGGCCCGCTGCCGATATGAAAGCTGCGCCCGAGGTTTCGCGGCATCCCACCGATCAGGTAGCCCGGATCGGCCCCGGCGCTGGCATAGACCCAGGCAGCGATCGACGATGTGGTGGTCTTACCATGGGTGCCGGCGACGACCAGGGGCTTGCGCCCCTGCAGGAAGAACCGCGCCACGGCTTGGGGCATGGAGAGGCGCGGTAAACCGAGCCGTTCCACAGCCTCGGCTTCCGGGTTGTGCCGCGGCACGGCATTACCGACGACGACCAGGTCGGGCCGCGGCTCGGCTTCGAGATGCGCCGGATCGTAGCCCACCAGGGGCACGATCCCCGCCGTCTCCAGCAAGGTGCTCATCGGCGGGTACAACGGCCCATCGGCACCGCGGACCCGATGCCCCAACGCCTGCAGCAAGCAGGCCAACGGTGCCATCCCGGTGCCGCCGATCGCGACACAGTAGATATCGAGAGAAGAGGAGTGCAATGCTCGAGGGACAGCCAGGGTCTGTGAAACGGCCGAAAATACCGGATCCCGGCGGTTTCCCGGGGCTTCTTTTACGGGGTCTTTACCTGCGATCTTTGCCAAGCCAGAAGGCCAAAGTATAGCATTTGTGATCCGAAGTGCCTGCTTCAGGGCCTTAGCAATCCATCAAGTTTCCGCACAGAAACATCGACCGCGGGTCGCCCCAGTGGAATCTTCTCGCGTCCCCTCACGAACAATCCATTCGCTTCGAAGAAGAACGGAAGAAGGAGCTTTGCGATGCGTCGTCTCACCCCTATCCTCATGATCCTCGCTCCGGCCCTGCTGCTCACCGGGGGTGTGGTGGCTACCGAGGGCGGAGGGAGCCAGCCACTCGCCGTCCCCGTCGAGCCGATCAAGGACTTCGACGTCGTCGCCAAGGGCGAAGTCATCGAGCACGTGTTCGAGATCAAGAACGAGGGCACCAGCAACTTGGAGCTGACCGACGTGCGGCCGGCTTGCGGCTGCACCGTGGCCGACTATGACAAGTCGATCGCCCCCGGCGCGACCGGCAGCATCCACACGACGGTCAAGACCGATCACTTCGCCGGCCCGATCAGCAAGTCGATCGCCGTCTTCACCAACGATCCCGCCAACCCCAAGATCCAACTGGTGGTCAAGGCCAAGATCAAGCCTTACATCTCCATGGTGCCGGGTTTCGCGCGCTACAACTATGTGCAAGGCGAGGACTCCACGCCGATCTACCAGAACCTCTGGGCTGATGACGGCACCGACGTCAATATTGTCTCGGCCAAGGCGCCTTATCCGCACCTGAAGGTCAGCTATCGCGAGGCGACGGAAGAAGAGCTCAATCCGAAGGGCAAGGGCAAAGGCAAGCAGTGGCGCTTCGCCTTCCACCTGCAAACGGACTCGCCGGTCGGCGCGCTGCGCGACTACGTCACGATCGAGGTCGATCACCCCAAGCAGAGGTTCCTCAAGATTCCGATTTCCGGCTTCGTCCGTCCTCGGCAGCACGTCACGCCGCCGAACGTCGATTTCGGCAACCTGGAGAGCGAAGGCCTGCCCTTGCGCCGGACCCTGCACTTCACCAACTTCATCACCGACTCCATCGAGCTGACCAAGGTCGAGACGGATATCAGCGGCCTGCAAGCCGAGGTCACCGCTGGCGACCGCGACCCCGGTTATCGCTTCAAGCTGGTCCTCACCCTCGGCCCCGAGATGCCCAAGGGACGCTTCGTCAGCACGGTGAAGATCCACACCACCGACGAGCAAAATCCGATCATCGAGCTCCCGGTCCGCGGCACGATCCTGTAGCCCTGCCTGCGGTACCGAGCTTCGACGGAAAAAGCCCGCCGCAAGGCGGGCTTTTTCGTGCCCTCACGGGCCCACCGAGAGCCGATCACAACGAGGGCTGATCGCAGAGCTCAAGCGCTGACGGCTTCAGACGTGGCTTCGCCGAGCAGCTCCATGCTGTCGTGCAACTGACGGTCGGACAGGTAAGGGGCCGGCCCGAAGCGCAGCTTGTCACCTCGGGTATCCGTCGACACTCCACGCCGCCGCAGCGCTCGGGAAAGTGCTTCGGCGTGGGGGGTTTCGAGCACCAGAAAGCCACCGAGCTCGGCCAAAGGGATCGGCTGGCGCCGGACGACGGACGGATCGATATCGAGTCGATCAAAGGCGCTCGAGAGCGTACCGACCTGGTGCTGGCTCACGCTCCGCAGAAAATCCGCTGTCAAACCCCTCTCGGCAAAGAAGTCGAAGACCCGTGCGGCGCGATAGTGGCAGGTTGGGTCATAGGTCGAGCCGGCGAAGCGTGAAGCACCTTCGCCGTAGGCGACATGTCCCAACGTCTTCGCCTCCGCCAACAGATCGAACTCGGCAAACCAACCGGTGATGACCGGGCGCATCGCGCAATCCGGCGGCAAGCGCAGGAAGCAGTTGCCCTCCCCCAGCTGGCAGTATTTGTACCCTCCGCCGACGACGAACGCTTGTTCGAGCCCCTCGGCAGGCAAAGAGTAGGGGATGACATCGAGCGCATGGTAGGTGTCGACCAACACCTCGGCGCCGTGCTGCTCGGCCGCTTTCTGCACGGCACCCAGCCCGGGAACGATGCGGGCGTTTTGGAACAGGACCGCCGAGACCAGCACCGCGGCGGTGCGGTCACAGATCGCCCCGACCAGGCGCTCGGCGAGGGTCGCCGGATCGTCGGCCGGTAGACGGACGATCTCCAGCCCTTCCTCCGCCAGACGGTCCAGCTGCCGACGAATACTGTGGAACTCGCCGTCGGTGGTGATCAACCGCGGACGTTCGACCAACGGCAGGGCCGAGAGGAAGCGCACCACCAACTCGTGGGTGTTGCTGCCCAAGGCATAGGTGCCGCTGCGATCATCGAGCAGGGCGGCATAGCCAGCCCGGACGCGATCGGCCATGGCAAAGGCGCGCCCCCACTTCTCGTCCACCTCCTCGGCGGCGTCTTCCCAGGCCTGCAGTTGCCCCTTGAGGCTGCAATCGGGCCAAGCCTGATGGGAGTGGCCGGTCAACAGCAGGCGTTCATCCACTCGGAAACGCAAGTAGTGGGCCGCCAGCGCATTGGGCGAGCGGGCCAGGTCAGCCACTGCGATCGACATCGGTACCTACAAGCTCGCTCGAATCGCCCACAGATCGGGGA
>JBCCGX010000771.1:0-5138 GCA_039029035.1 Acidobacteriota bacterium
CATTGGCAGAGAGCGGCAGGGCGTCGAAGAAGGTGAAGCGCTGCGGCACCATGAAATCCGGCAACGTGGCTTGCAAGAACTCGCGTAGATCGCGCGTCGCCGGCGCGGTGCCTGGCACTGCCACCAGGCAGGCGACCAGGCGCTTGTCGCCGCTGGCGGGTGAGGTTTCGGGAGCCACCACGGCGCAGGCTTCGACGTCGCGGTGGCCCGAGAGGTGCGATTCGATCTCCTCCAGCTCGATACGAAAACCACGGATCTTGACCTGTTGATCGCCCCGGCCGAGGAAATCGATCGTGCTATCCGGCAGAAAGCGCGCCAGGTCGCCGGTGCGGTAGAGACGCTCGCCGGCCGCCTCACCGTGGGGGTGGGGCACGAAGCGTTCCGCTGTGCGCCCCGGCTGGGCGAAGTAACCGCGCGCCAGGCCGTCACCGCCGACCAGGAGCTCGCCGGGAATACCCACCGGTGTCGGCGCGCCGCGCTGATCCAGGATGAAGCTCTCCGAGTTGGCGATCGTCTTTCCGATCGACACTGTGTGGCCGACGTCGGCCAGGGAGCTCATCGGGTGGCAGCACGAGAAGGTGGTGTTCTCGGTCGGCCCGTAACCGTTGATCATCCGCAAGCCGGGGATCTCGCGCAGGACCCGTCGCACGTGGAAGGTCGACAGCACGTCGCCGCCGGCCAGGAGCTGACGCAGCGAGCGCAGTTCGTCCAGGTGGTCGTCGACCATCTGGCAGAACAGACCGGAGGTCAGCCACAGGGTGGTTACCCGTTGGTGGCGCAGGGCGCGACCGAGATCGGCCAGCGACGGAGCCGCCGCCGGCATGACGGCGAGGCGACCGCCGCCCAGCAACGGCCCCCAGATCTCGAAAGTGGCGGCGTCGAACGATATCGGGGCGAATTGCAGAAAGGTCTCGCGCGGCCCGAAGTCGGCGTACTGCGTTTCGCGCACCAGGCGATGGATGCTGCGGTGGTTCACCGCCACGCCCTTGGGGCGGCCGGTCGAGCCGGAGGTGTACATCACGTAAGCCAGCTGGTCGGCGCGACCGGTGACCTCGGGCGGCTGATTCTCTCGGGGTGTGCTCTCGGCGTCGAGGCAGACCACCCGCGCCGCCGCCTCGGGCAGGCCGGCGAGATGGCGCTCGGTCGTGAGTAGCAGGGGCTTGTCGGCGGCGTCCGCGGTCGGCTGCAGGTCGGCCAGCATGATCGCCAGGCGCTCGCGCGGGTAGCTGGGATCGAGCGGCACATAGGCGCCGCCGGACTTGAGCACCGCCAGCATCGTCACGATGGCTTCGAGCGAGCGCTCGAGACACACCGCGACGAGGACTTCCGGCCCGACCCCCAGTGCCCGCAGGGCGTGCGCCAGGCGACTAGCCCGCCGATCGAGCGCGCCATAGGTGACGTGGTCGGTGCTACAGACCACCGCCACTTTTTCCGGCACCTGCTGTGCCCAGGCTTCGAACAGCTCGGGTACGAGCGCTTGCCGACGGTAGCCCGTCCGGTTCGTCGACCACTCGCGCAGCAACTGATCGCGTTCGGCGGCGCTGAGCAGGGGCAGGGCGCTAACCGGTGTTTCGGGGTGCTCGACGACACCGCGCAGGAGGGCGTCGAAATGCCGTAGCCAGCGATCGCCAGTCGTCGGATCGAACAAGTCGGCGTTGAGCTCGAGCCACCCTTCGAGCCCGTCGGCAACCGGCTCCATCAGCAGGGTCAGGTCGAACTTGGCGGTGCCGGTATCGAGGCGTAGGGGCTTCAGGGTCAGCTCGCCAGCGGTCGTCTCGATAGCTGTCGTTTCGATCGAGGCCTCTTCCAGCGCGAAGACCACCTGGGAGAGCGGCGTGGTGGCCGGGTCGCGAATCGGCTGCAGCTCCTGCACCAGGCGCTCGAAAGGCACGTCGGGGTGGGCGTAGGCTTCGAGCGCCGTATCGCGTACCGCCGCCAAGAGCTCGCTCGAGCTCGGATCGCGGTGCAAGTCCTGGCGTACGACGAGGGTGTTGACGAAGAAGCCGACCAGCCCTGAGAGCTCGTCTTGATCGCGGTGCGAGATCGGTGTGCCAACCACCAGGTCCGACGAGCCACTGAGGCGATGCAGCAGCCCGAAGAACGACCCCAACAGGGTCATGAAGCGGGTCGCGCCGTGGTGCCGGCCGAAGGCGTCGAGGGCGGCGGTGCGCTCAGCGTCGAGACGGAAGCGTCGGGTCGCGCCGCGGTAGGTCGGGAGCGGCGGTCGCGGATGGTCGGTCGGTAGCTCGAGCACCTCTGGTGCTCCACCGAGCTTTTGTCGCCAGTAGGCCAGTTGGTCCTCGATGCGGTCCTCGTCCAGCCAGTCGCGCTGCCATACGGCGAAGTCGGCGTATTGCACCGGCAGGGGGGCGAGGGCTGGCGAGCGACCGGTGGCGCAGGCGCGATAGAGCTCCGCCAGCTCGTGCAGGAAGATCCCCAGCGACCAGCCGTCGGCGACGATGTGGTGCAGGGTCACCAAAGCCGCATGCTCGGCGGTACTCAGCCGCACCAGGGTGAGGCGCAGCAAGGGGCCATGAGCGAGGTCGAAGGGGCGCCGCGCCTCGGCTCCTGCGAGGTTCGCCAGCAGCGCCGAACGCTGCTGTGGCGCGATACCGGAGAGATCGATCAACGGCAGCTCCGGGCTGCCGGCGGGCTTGATTCGCTGCATCGGCGCGCCGCTCGAGCCGGCGACGAAGGTCGTCCGCAGCACCTCGTGGCGGGCGACGATGCCGTGGATCGCTGCGGCCAACGCCGGCGGCTCCAGGGGACCCTGCAGTTGCACCGTCGCCGGGATGTTGTAGAACGGATTGCCCGGCTGCAGCTGATCGAGGATCCACAGCCTCTCCTGGGCATGGGATAGCGGCAGGGGTTGATCGCGCGTCACCGGCGCCAGGGCGCCGCGCGCCGAGCTCTCCGCTTGGGCGCTGGCGACGCGCTCGGCGAAAGCCGCCACCGTCGGCGCTTCGAACAAGGCGCGCACCGGCAGCTCGACGCCGAAGTCTTTGCGCGCCCGGGTGATCGCCTGGATGGCCAGCAGTGAGTGGCCGCCGAGGGCGAAGAAATCGCCCTCGATGGCCAGGCTCTCGACCCCGAGCAGCTCAGCCCAGGTCGCGGCCAGCAGCTCTTCGGTGAGGTTGCGCGGCGAACCGCCAGCGTGATCGGGGTCTCCGGCACCGGCGAGACCGCTCAGAGCGCCTTGGACCTCGTCGGCAAGGGCGTGGCGGTCGAGCTTGCCGGTCACCGTCTGCGGCAGGCGGGTCCGCGGCAAGATGTGAGCCGGCAGCATGTAGTCGGGCAGTTGGTCGGCGAGAGCGCGGCGCAGGCCGTCGACCCACGACGCCCGGGAAGCTGTTTGGCTGATGATCGAGGCGTCTTCCGGAACCACCCAGGCGACGATCGAGCCGTGCGCTTCGCCGCGCAAACGGACCACCACCGCGGCCGCCTCGCGCACCGTCGGGTGGGTGGCTGCAACGGTTTCGATCTCGCCGATCTCGACCCGGAAACCGCGCACTTTGTGCTGTTGATCGATGCGGCCGAGAAAATCGATCCGGCCATCGGGCAGGAAGCGGCAACGGTCACCGGTGCGGTAGAGGCGGGCGCCGGCCGAGTCGGCGAAGGGGTCGGGCACGAAACGCTCGGCGCTCAAGCCTGAACGACCGAGATAGCCCCGCGCCAGGGGCGGACCGCCGAGCCAGAGCTCGCCGTGGACGCCCTGGGGTACCGGCCGACCACGGCGGTCGACGATGTAGACCCGCCGAGCGGGCAGCGGCCGGCCGATCGGGATGCGCAGCGCCGGCGCGGAGCTCTCGCTCACTGCGTGCCGGGTGGCGGTAATCACCGCTTCGGTCGGGCCATAGAGATTCCACAACGGCACCTCGTGCAGGGGTGAGCGCTGCCACAGTCGTACCGCCGCGGGCGGTAGAACCTCACCACCGACGATCATCCGCCGCAGGCGGTGGGCCGGCGGGTCGCTCTCCAGGCTCTCGTGTACCACCTGCTGCCAATAGGCTGTGGGCAGGTCGACGATCGTCAAACCGTGGTCCGCCGCGCGTTGCAGAAACTCCGCTGGAGTCCACAGGTCCTGGCCGCGGAGTATCACCCGGGCACCAGAAAAGAGCGCCGTGAGTACCTGCTCGAGGGCCGGGTCGAAGCTGTTCGAGCCGAACTGCAGGGCCCTGTCCTCGGGGCCCACGGCAAGACTTCGGATGGCGTTCAGCAGATGGTTGGCGGCGGCGCCGTGGGCGACCGCAACCCCCTTGGGCAGACCGGTCGAGCCCGAGGTGTAGAGCAGGTAGGCCAGGTTTTGTGGCGCGGTGAGGGAACTCGGCGCTCGATCCGGGTAGCCGTCCAGGGCATCCCACTGTGCGTCCAGGCAGAGCACCTCGGGGCCGTTCGCCGCCGCCACCCGATCCGCATGGTCGGTCGTGGTCAGGACGACGGTGGCTCCGGCATCGGCCGTCAAGTAGCGCAGCCGGCCGGCCGGGTAGGCCGGGTCGAGCGGCACGTAGACGCCGCCCGCCTGGAGGATGGCGAGCAGACTGACGACGGATTCCCAGGAGCGCTCCAGCAGGACGCCGACGGCGACCTCGCGATCGACCCCGTGTTGTCGCAGGCAATGGGCCAGGCGATGCACTTCGCCCGCCAACTGGCGGTAGGTCAGCTGGCGCTGGTCGTCGACCAGCGCCAAGGCATCCGGCGACCGGCGGACGGCCGCCTGGAAGAGCTCGACCAGGGTCGTCGCAGCGCTGCCGTGCTCTTCACTGTGCTTCTTTCCGTGCTCTTCAGGGTGCGCCCAGTCACCGAGCAGCTGAGCGTTTTCGGCCGGACTCAGGAGCGGCAGGGCGGACAGGCGACAGCGCGGATCGTCCACCATGCCCGCCAAGAGTGTCTGCCAGTGCCCCGCCAGGCGCTGAATGGTGGCAGTGTCGAACAGATCGCTGCTGTATTCGATCTGCAGCGCCAACCGGTCGCGAATGTCCGCCGCTACCAGGGTCAGGTCGAATTGGGCGACGCGCTGCTCGATGGCGACGGATTGCAGCTCCAAGCCTTCGATGGCGGCGTCGACCCCATCGAGACCGACGGCCCAGGCCGCCAGGTGGCGCTCCTCCGGGTGCTGCGAGCCCTGCAGCACGAAAAGG
>JBCCGX010000772.1:0-5137 GCA_039029035.1 Acidobacteriota bacterium
CGCCTCGTCTGGGCTTCGCCTCGTCTGGGCTTCGCCCCGTTTGAGCTTCGCTCGGGTGAGCTCAGGACATTCGTTCGAGCGCTTCGTCGACCGTGATCTCGCCGCGAGCCAGGGCTTCCAGCACGAGCGCGTTGGCCGAAGGCACCTCGAAGCTCTTGTCTAGTTCGGCATTGATCGCCCGCAAACGGTTCTTGACCGTCGGATAGCTGATACCGAAGGTCTTCTCCATCTTCTTGATCGAGCCGTGGTGGCGCAGAAAGGCGTGCACAAAGACCTGGTCCTCGGTCGACAGCCGGCCGAGAGCCGGGACCTCGAACGCCCCCTCTGAAGCCACCCCACAGTGCTCGCATTCGATCTTCCGGATCCTCATCTGGCGGCCACAGCCCGCACATTTGGCGTTTGAAATGTCCATTTCGTCCTCCTGATAGACCCAGGATACGCTCCCGGGGTCATGATCGTCAATACGAGACTTGATTTAATTAAGTTTCAAGATCAATAAAATTAAATTTGTTGATTCTACGCGAGACTCCGTTGCGTTCGAGGCTGATGGACTGGCGTATCGACCTGAGGATGCTGAGGATGCTGAGAATCTGAACCCTCGATCGCAATCCTCGTCACGTCTCCCCCAACTTCCGGTGTGCACCTGATTTGCGCGTAGCGGTAAACAACCTCAGCATCCTCAGCATCCTCAGGATTTCGGCCTTACGCGGATGGAACATCCAGGCTCGTGGACCAAAGTGGCTTGCGATGACCCGTTGACAACCTCAGGATCCTCAGGCTGCGGGCGAGATCCGACGCGCGACCGGGCGCCTGAAGTGTCCGGTTTTGGGAAAGGGGTCGAGTTAAACACCCTTCGGTCGCCAAAAAACGCGACTTTTCCCAGTTGGCGCACGTTTCGACGGCTCGAAACGCGTGCCAACTGAGTTGGTCAGCTTGGGTCAGCTCGCAAAGCGCGCCAATTCCGGTTGGGCGCAACGAGGCACGTCCCATTGGCGAGCTATCGGAGACCTAACCCGATTTCGGCCGGCAGCAGCGCGCCTCTTCGCCGAAACGACACGAATCCGGTCGGCCGCAAGACGCGGCCCGGGCCGGTACTAGACGCCGAACTGCCGGAGATGGTGGTCGAGGTGCTTGTAGGTGCTCTGATGCCAATCGCGACGCGACATCGCACCGAAAAGGGGATGGTAAGCCTTCAAGGCCTCGGCCGGCGCGGCAGCAAAGACGCGTAGATCTTGGATGGCGCGCTCGCGGTCGCTCTCGAAATCGGTCGGCTTGGTGCCTTCTTTCTTGGGATCAGCTTTTGGGTGTGTCGGGTAGTTCTTGCCACTGCGGGGCAGAACGTAGAGCGCGACCCATTTGAGGACGGGTCGGCCCTTGGCCGGCGGCTCCACCTTAAGACCGCCTTCTCCTTCGACCATGAACCTGAGACCGTCGGCGACATGGCACAGCATCTCGCCGGCAGTGAGAGTACCCCAACGACGCTCGGAGTCAGGGTGTAAGGCACGCAGCCGGTCGATCAGGCCTTCTACGGTTCGCGGATCGTCGAGCTTCATGATGCACCTCCCTCAGTGAGTTCTGCCGGAGGTACGGCTCGACGGGGAGAAAATTCACCCCGGGATGCGGCCGAATCAATCGACGAGGCGCCACTGCACCGTTTCACCGGCGCGCATCGGGATCACCTCACCCTGGCCGAAGGGGTAGCTTGCCGGCACCTCCCATTCGGCACGCTCGAGAGTGATCTGGCCATCGTTGGGCGCCAGGCCGTAGAACGCCGGGCCGAAGCGGCTGGCGAAGCCTTCCAGCTTGTCCAGGGCGCCGGCTTGGTCGAAAGCTTCAGCATAGAGCTCGATCGCTGCGTGGGCGGTGAAGCAGCCAGCGCAGCCGCAAGCGCTTTCCTTGGCATCCCGCGGGTGGGGTGCGCTATCGGTGCCGAGGAAGAACTTGGGATCGCCCGAGGTGGCGGCTTCGACCAGGGCTCGGCGGTGGCGTTCGCGCTTCAACACCGGTAAGCAGTAGGCGTGGGGCCGGAGGCCGCCGGCGAAGATCGCGTTGCGGTTGAGCAGCAGGTGGTGGACGGTGATGGTCGCAGCCACCCGCTCCGAAGCGGAGCGGACGAGCTCGACCGCCCCCGCCGTGGTGATGTGCTCGAGCACGACCTTGAGGGTCGGCAAGCGGCGCAGGAGGGGTTCCAGGGTGCCTTCGATGAAGCGTTGCTCGCGGTCGAAAACGTCGGTGGCCGGATCGGTGTCCTCGCCGTGAATCAGTAGCGGCAGCCCGTGCTCCGCCATGGCCTCCAGCGCGCCGTACACCGGCTCCAGGCTTTGCACGCCGGCCTCGGAGTTGGTGGTAGCACCGGCCGGGTACAGTTTGACTGCCAAGACTCTCGGGTCGGCCGCCGCGCGCTCGACTTCGGCGACGGACATCTGCTCGGTGAGGTAGAGGGTCATCAAAGGCTCGAATCGGGCATCCTGAGGGACCGCGGCCAGCACCCGCTCACGGTACCCGAGGGCCTGCTCGACGGTGGTGACCGGGGGCTTCAGGTTGGGCATCAGGATCGCCCGGCCGAACCGACGGGCCGAGAACGGGACCACAGCGGGCAGGGCTTCGCCATCGCGCATGTGCAAGTGCCAATCATCGGGTCGCAAGATCGTCAGGCGTTCCATGGCGGCAGAGCGTATCAGGCGACTGCCGCACCCACAGGCGTGCGAGGGTCCTCAATGCGGAGCATAGCGCAGATGCAGCAGGAGGGCTCTATCCGCGCGTCTCGCTGTCTCTTGCAACGACTCCCCGGCCTCGGGAACAGCTCCGATGAAAACGCCCCAGATTGCGAAATCCTCTTTCCGACCCCAATGGAGATCGCGGCAGTGGGCGGCTCGCCCCGTCAGCGCCCCACGAAGGCCGTTTGGGCCACGGAGAGAGCCGGAACAAGGACACTTGCGGCTTTGTGCACGACCGGGAGAGATGAGAGCGGAAGCACGTCGAGCGCCAGCCTGGTAGATTCAGCCGCTCGAACTCGAAGGAGACCGGGATGGCGAGGACGTTCCTGATCGATACGGATACGGCGTCGGACGACGCCGTGGCGCTGATCATGGCGCTGCGCGCGCCGCAAGTAGAGGTGGCGGCGATCACGGTAGTCTCGGGCAACGTGCCGGTGGATCAAGGGGTGCGGAACGCTCTGTACACGGTGGAGTTGTGCAACGCGGAGGTGCCGGTGTACCGCGGAGCGGAGCGGCCGCTGGTGCGCGAAGCCGTGTTCGCCCACTTCTTCCACGGCCAGGACGGCCTGGGTGACCTGGGCTACCCGGCGCCGCGGGCCTCCGCCGCACTCGGGCCGGCGGCGCAGGCCATGGTAGAGACCATCCGGGCCAATCCCGGTCTCACCCTGGTGACCTTGGGGCCCCTGACCAACGTCGCAATGGCCCTGGCGCTCGATCCCGAGATCGCCGGCCTGGTGGAGCGCTGCGTAGTGATGGGCGGCGCCGCCTGCACCGTGGGCAACGTGACCCCCGCGGCGGAGTACAACATCTTCGTCGATCCCGATGCGGCGCGGACCGTGTTCAAGTCCGGCTTACCGGTGGAGATGGTGGGCTGGGAGCTGTGCCGCGGTGAAGCCAACCTGACCGACGAAGAGATGGCTCACGTGCGCTCCCTCGGCACCCCACTGGGCGACTTCGCCATCGACTGCAACCGCACCGCCATCGCGGCCAACCGCCACATGTGCCAGGCTGATCCGGGCCTCGCCCTCCCCGACCCGGTGGCCATGGCCGTCGCCCTCGACCCCGCAATCTGTACCCGTAAGAGCACCCACTACGTAGACGTCGAAGTCGACAGCGACCTGACCCGCGGCATGACCGTGGTCGATCAGCTCGGCGTCGCCGGCGAATCCCGCAACCGCGACGTCTGGGGTGCCCTGCGACAAGGCCCGCCCAACGTCACGGTATGTTGGGAAATCGATATCCCGGGGTGGAAGGAAGCCCTGTACCGGGCGTTGCGTGACTAAGCGGGCGAAGCCAGGGATTCTTCGACGCCTTGCCAAGTCGTTGTCAGCCTTCGCGGAAGACGTCTTCCATACGCTTTGCAGTGAGGATCCGGTCGGCCCATTCGAGCAACCGATCTGCATCGGCCGATTGGATCCGCCGTCGCACCGCGGTACTGGGCGCACCGAAGCGCCGTTCGAGCTGACGCAGCAGCACAGTCGACTCGCCTTCGCGGCGCCCTTGCTCCCGGCCTTGCTCTCTGCCGCGCTTCAAGCCGCGTTCTTCCCAGATCTCGGTCCACATAGGGGCTCGTTCTTCCAGCATGGTCTCGACCTCCTCGAGATGGCGCAACTCGGGTAACTCTACACCTCCAAGGCGACGGCGCAAAACGCCCAGGCACCACACCACGAAGGCGCGACGCAGGTCGCGATGGCGTGGACCCTGCAGGCTCGCTCGCAGAGCACGCGTCGCGGCCAGTGCTTCGTCCGGACCGGCATGCTCGAGCCGGAACAGGTTGGCGACCGGGTTGGCCGGCGTTTGGAGAGCGCGTTGCAGCAGTGCCCCTTCGTCCAGTAGCAAGTACTCGACCTGAGGGCGAAAGACCTCCAGACCGGCGGCGTCTTCGGGGTACAAGGCCCCGAGGTTGGTCGGAGATTTCCAGCGGGCATGGCCGTTGTAGAGCACGATCGGCGACACCCACGGCAGCGGGTCGCCGGAGCCCAAACCGAGCTGGCGGATGAGATCCTGCAATAGCAGAGCCACGTACGCCATGATCCGCACCGCCATGAAGGGCTCGTCCCGGCGCTGAAACTCCAACAGTAGATAGATGTAGATCCAACGGCCCGCTGGGCGGCCTCGTACGCGCCACACCAAATCGTCGTGGCGCGATCGC
This sequence comes from Acidobacteriota bacterium, assembly GCA_039029035.1. Taxonomy (GTDB): domain Bacteria; phylum Acidobacteriota; class Thermoanaerobaculia; order Multivoradales; family J023; genus JAAELT01. Next base: position 4,870 of record JBCCGX010000772.1, read on the forward strand.
AGGTCGTCGGTAGCGTAGCTAGCACCAACCTTCTCCAGGCTCTCGAAGTCCAGGTGGCGCACCCAATCGCCGGGTACGAAGTCGCGCAGCAGGCTCTCGACAAGGTAGGGGTAAGAGAAGAGTAACAAGTAGGTATTGGCATGTTGGCCCATGGGTCCTCCGTGCAATTGGGCGACAGGATCGTCGTCTACCCACACCACGACGGAAATCAGGCCTGCGATTTGACAGAAGGCGCAAGAAAACTCGGAATCACTAAGTGGCGGTGCCC
>JBCCGX010000773.1:0-5127 GCA_039029035.1 Acidobacteriota bacterium
CCACGGCATCACCTACGCCGACGGCGACACGATCTTCGATGTCGGCGCCAACGCCGGCTTCTTCAGCCTCTTCGCCAGCCAGGTCTGCCAGCCGGCGAAGATCTATGCCTTCGAGCCCATCCCCGACAACTGCGAGCTGTATCGCATCAACACGGCGCTGCACAGTGTCGAGGCCGAGATTCTCCAGTGCGGCGTGGCCGATCAGCCCGGCACAGCGAACTTTGTCTTCTACCGCAATGCGGCGGGGCTGTCGGGGCGTGCCTCGGGCCGCGAGGCCGACATCCGTGAGCTCAAGACCTTCGCCCGCCACAACCTCGCGGTGGAGCTCGGCAGCCAGCAACCGGATCTCTCCGAGCAGGAGGTCGAAGGCGCTCTCGACGAATACCTGCGGGGCGAAGAGCGCACCTGCCGCCTGGTGACCCTGTCGCAAATCATCGCCGAGCGCGGCGTCGAGCGCATCGATTTGCTCAAGATCGACGTCGAGCGCAGCGAGGTCAAGGTGCTCGAGGGTCTCGCCGAGGACGACTGGCCGAAGATCCGGCAGGTGATTCTCGAAGTCCACAGCCGGGAGCTTCTCGCCGCGACCCGCGCGCTGCTCGAGGCGCACGGCTTCCGCATCGCGGTCGATGAGCTGATGAGCCTCGACGGCGCGAGCGAGAGCGAATCGCTGCGGGTCTACATGGTCTACGCCACCCGGCCAGAAGCCGAAGCCGAGACCGGGCGTCAGCCGGTGAGCCCCGAGGAGGATACTCTGGCGCTCTCCTGGGTCGATCTGCGCACCTTCATCGGCGAGCGCCTGCCCGACTACATGGTGCCGGCGATCTTTACCCCGTTGGATTCGCTGCCCTTGACGCCCAACGGCAAGGTCGACCGCTCCGCGCTGCCGGCACCCCACGGCGTTCTGCGCCGCCAGGAAGCCGACTACGTGCCGCCGAAGAGCGCGCTCGAACGCCAGCTGGCCAGTGCGTGGCAAGACGTCTTGAAAGTCGATCGGATCGGCCGTCACGAGAACTTCTTCGAGGCCGGAGGCACCTCGCTGCTGCTGGTGCAGCTGCATCGCGAGCTCCAACAAACGACCGAGCGCGAGCTCTCACTGGTCGACCTTTTCCGCCACCCCACGATCGAGTCGATGGCGACCTTCCTGCAGACCGGTCCGCAGGAGCGGGCCAACGTCGCCGAGAGCCGCGACCGCGCCCGCAAGCAGGCCGAGGCGCTGACGGGATCCAACGCCCGCGAGCGCCAACGCCAGTTCTTGCAGCGACGCCGGCGCGGACGGAGAGCACGACCGAGACACCCCCATGGTTAGACACCACGACCTCCCCGAGACGCTCACAGGCGGTGGTCGCCGCCTGCGCCTACCCGACGGCCACGACATCGCCTGCCAGACGGTGAACGAGGCGAAGTTCTTCTACGAGGACATCTTCACCAAGCGCATCTACCACCGTCACGGCATCCGGCTGCAGGGCGCCCGATGCGTCCTCGACGTCGGCGCTAACATCGGCCTCTTCACGCTCTTCGTGCGTCGGGAGTGCCCGCAAGCCCGGGTCTACGCCTTCGAGCCGGCACCGCCTCTGTTCGAGATTCTGCGCCACAACACACGGGCGCACCGCGATTGCGTCAAGCTCTTTCCTTGTGGGATCGGCGCGCAGCCCGGCAGGGCCGAATTCACTTTCTATCCCCAGAGCTCGGGGATGTCGTCGCTCTATGCCGATATCGACGAAGAGAGAACAGCGCTGGAAGGGATCTTTCGCAATCAGCAGCTGCACGGCGATCCCGGGGTTGATGCACTCATGCAGCACTCCGACGACCTCCTGGCCGAGCGCTTACGTTCTGAACGCTTCCCGGTCGAGCTGCGCTCGATATCCCAAGTGCTGCGCGACGAATCGATCGACCGGGTCGATCTGCTCAAGATCGACGTGCAGAAAGCCGAAGCCGACGTCATCGCCGGCATCGACGCGAGCGACTGGCCGAAGATCCAACAGTTGGTGATCGAAGTGCACGATATCTCGGGTCGCCTGGCTCAGGTGACCGCCGAGCTCGAAGGGCGTGGCTTCGAGGTGGTCGCCGAGCAGGACGATCACTACGAGAGCTCGACAACCTGGAACCTCTTCGCCATCCGCCCGCAGTCGACCCAGCACGCCGGCCGCAGCCCCCTGCGGCCAGCCCGTCAGCGTGCGGCGGCGCTGCAGGCCGCGGTCGAGGCCCAGCAAGCCTCAGCGAGTGCCGAGGGGGTGGCATGAGCACGGAGAGGAGCACCGAGGGGCTGAGCGAAAGCATCGCCATTATCGGGATGGCGGGCGAGCTCCCGGGGGCACCGGATCTCGAGGCCTACTGGCGCAACCTGTGCGATGGCGTCGAGTCGATCAAGACCTTCAGCCGCCAGGAACTGCTGGATGCGGGCATCCCGGCGGCGGCCCTGGATCGGCCGAGCTACGTCCACGGCGCCGGCGTCATTTCCGGCGGCGAAGACTTCGACGCCACGTTCTTCGACTTCAACCCGCAAGAAGCGCAGATTCTCGACCCCAACTTCCGGCTCTTCATGGAGCATGCCTGGATGGCGCTCGAGAACGCCGGCTACGACCCCTTCGTCTACCCCGGCGCGATCGGCATCTTCGGCGGCATGATGGCGCCGCAGTACCTGATGTCGAACATCCTCACCCATCCCGAAGTCTGTCGCACCGCCGGCGACCTGCAGCTGCGGATCTTCAACGACAAAGACTTCCTCGCGTCACTCACCGCCTACAAGCTGAACTTGCAAGGGCCGAGCCTGAGCGTGCAGACGGCGTGCTCGACCTCCCTCGTGGCCACCAGCCTGGCGTGCCAGAGCCTGTTGAGCTACCAATGTGACATGGCCCTCGCCGGCGGTGTCTCAGTGCCGGTGCCCGGCAAGATCGGCTACGTCGCCCACGAGGGCGTGTTCAGTCCGGACGGCCACTGCCGGGCCTTCGATGCCGGCGCCCAGGGCACCGTCGCCGGGTATGGTGTGGGTCTCGTGGTGCTCAAGCGGCTCGAGCAGGCGATCACCGACGGCGATCATGTGCACGCGGTGATCCGCGGCTGGGCGGTCAACAACGACGGGGCGCTCAAGGTGGGCTACACCGCGCCGAGCGTCGACGGCCAGGCCGAAGTTGTCGCCATGGCCCAGGCCATGGCCGGCATCGAACCGGAGACCGTTTCCTACGTCGAGACCCATGGCACTGCCACACCCCTGGGGGACCAGATCGAGGTCGCCGCCCTGACCGAGGTCTTTCGCGAAAGCACCGACCAGCGGGGCTTTTGTGCGCTCGGCTCGGTCAAGACCAACATCGGGCATCTCGACGCCGCTGCCGGCGTCGCCGGCCTGATCAAGACGACCCTGGCGCTGGAGCACCGCTACCTACCCGCCAGCCTTCATTTCGAGCAGCCGAGCCCGCAGATCGACTTCGACTCGAGTCCGTTCTACGTCCAGGCCCAGTCGGCACCGTGGGAGGGCGGCACCGCGCCGCGCCGCGCCGGCGTGAGCGCCTTTGCGGTCGGTGGCGTCAACGCGCATCTGGTGCTCGAGGAGGCCCCGGCGATCGAGCCGTCCGACGCCGGACGCCCATGCCAGCTGCTGGTGCTCTCCGCCCGCACCGAAACTGCCCTGGCGACCGCGACGACCCGCCTCGCCGACGCCCTGGAGAGCGCGGCTCAGCCAGACTCAGCGTCCCTGGCGGATATCGCCTACACCCTGCAAGTGGGCCGCCGCGCCTTCGAGCACCGCTTCGCCGCAGTCTGCCGCACGCGGGAGGACGCCGCGGCCGTGCTGCGCAACCGCGATCCACAGCGCCTGCTGGCGGGTCGAGCACAACGCCGGGATCATCCCGTCACCTTCCTCTTCCCCGGCCTCGGCAACCACTACGTCGGCATGGCGCGGGAGCTCTACCGCGACGAGCCGGTCTTCCGCCAGCATCTCGATCGGTGTGCTGAGGTGCTGCAACCCCACCTGGGGCTCGACTTGCGTACCGTGCTCTATCCGGCGGCGAGCGAAGCGTCGGCGAGTGACGAGCCGGTCAACAGCCTGGCCCAGATGCTGGGTCGCAGCTCCAGCGGCGCCAGCGCCGCCGGCGAGCTGCTCCAGACGCGGCTCGCCCAGCCAGTTGTTTTCTCCGTGGAGTATGCCCTCGCCCGCCTGCTGATGGCCTGGGGCGTTGTGCCCGAATCGCTGATCGGCTACAGCATCGGCGAGTATGTCGCCGCCTGCCTGGCCGGCGTCTTTAGCCTCGAAGACGCCCTGGCACTGGTGGCCGAGCGGGCGCGCAGAATCGATGAGCTACCGGCCGGCGCCATGCTCGCCATACCCATGGCCGAAAGCGCGGTGCGGCCGCTGCTCGACGAGAACCTCTCCATCACCGCTGTCAACGGACCACAGGTCACCGTGGTCGGTGGTCCGGCGGTCGCGATCGACGCGCTGGTCCGGCGACTCGAAGCGCGCGGCGAGGTCTGCCGACGGCTCGAGACCTCCCACGCCTTCCATTCCCACATGATGGAGCCGATTCTCGAAGGCTTCCGCGCCCGCGTCGCCGAGATCGAGCTCGCGCCACCACAGATCCCTTTCCTATCGAACGTCACCGGCACCTGGATCCGCGCCGCCGAGGCAACGGATCCGGGCTACTGGGCCAACCACCTCAGACGTCCGGTGCGCTACGCCGACGGGATCGACGAGCTGTGGCGCGAGGGCGATCGGGTGCTGCTCGAAGTCGGCCCTGGCCAGGCCCTGAGCTCCTGGGCCCTGCAACATCCGGCGGCCGACCGGGCCGAGTGTGCCGCCCTCGCCACCCTGCCCCATGCCTTCGACCGACAGTCCGATCAGGCCTTTCTGCTCACCGCCCTGGCGCGCCTCTGGCTCCTCGGTGTCGAGGTCGACTGGACCGATTTCTCTGCCGGCGAGCGTCGACACCGGGTGCCCCTGCCGACCTATCCCTTCGAACGCCAACGCTACTGGCTCGAGCCGAGGCCGGCCGCAGGGCCCGAGGACGGCATCGCCAACGTCGCAGCGATCGGTGACGCGAACGAGTCGACACAGGGCAACTCCGAGCTGCGCAAGGCCGAGAACCAGAGCGATTGGTTCTACCTGCCGGTCTGGCAGCCCCAGTCCCCTTCCCTACA
>JBCCGX010000774.1:0-5125 GCA_039029035.1 Acidobacteriota bacterium
TCGCTGGCCCAGGCCTCACCGGCCTGCTGGCCGTGCAGCCCCGCCGCCAGCCACAGGGGCGCCAGGCCGCGAGCCGCCTCGGCTGCGGCCAGCGCGCGCCGCGCCACCGCAGGCTCCCCTAGCCCGTTTTCGGCTTCCAGCCAGGCGAGGCGAGCCTGATAGAGCGGGAAGGCCGGGTCGAGCTCGACCGCCCGCCGGAGATGGCGGATCTGTTGGGAGCGATCGAGGCCACTCATCGCCCGGTCATACGCCAGGTGGGCCCGATCGAGCGGGAGAACACACACCCCGATCACGCAGGCTGCGACGACGGCTGCGATCCGAGGTCCGACCGACCTCGGCTCCGGCGGCGATCGCTGCTCCGCCGCCAGGACCGCCCCGAGCGCAACCACCACCGCCAGGGGCAGAGCACTGACCGCTAACGACAGCCCCGTCGTGCTCACCACCCCAAGCGCCGCCAGGCCGAGGAGAGCGCAACGGCGTAAATCGGGATCGGCCGCTTCAGACCTCCTGCTGCGTAGGAAGACAACAGCGAGGCCGAGACCCAGCAACAGACCACTCCACCCAACCTCGTAAGCCACTTGGAGCGGCCAGCAATGCAGATCGGCGACCACCTGATCCGGTGGATGCACACCGGGGATAGGGCGCAAGTGCTCGCTGATCGTCCAACTCGCGGCGCCAGGTCCCCAACCGAAAACCGGCCGGTGCTGTAGGCCGCGCCAGCCCGCCTCCAGGTAGCTCCAACGGGCAGTGGCCGAGAAATCCGCTCCGGCTGCGATCTGTCGCAGTCTGGGCATCTGGACCAACAACAGGCCGACGACGATCGCCGAAGCGACCCAAAGTCGGCGGCGGTGTGCATCTGCCGCGGTCCAAGCGGTCCTCAGCACGAGACTCGCACCTACCGCGGCCACCGCCAGCGCTGCCCCCAAGGAACCGGTCCCCAAGAGGGCCGCCGATCCGGTGAGGACCGCGACGCCGGAGAGGATTCGCCCCGGTCCTCCCTCTCGCCACGACAGCGCCGCCAAAGGCAAAGTGATCACCAACCAGGCGGCCAGCAGATTGTGATGCCCCAAAGGCAACGCGGCGCGCGGCGTCTCGAGTTGCCACCAGCCGAACAAGGCCCAGCCAGCGACGCCGGTCACCACAAGGCTCCAGGATCGCAAGCCGAGGCGACGCTGCTCGACCGTCGCCCAACAGCCGGCGACCGCCGAGGGGACCAGAAGAAAAGCCGGCAGGAGGAGCAAGCCCAGGCGGCCTGCGCGCTCGACCGGCGACAAGAGGTAGCTGGCCAGGAGGCTCGTGCCGAAGGCAGCCAACAGCCAGCCGCCTCTTCGCCCGAGCTCCGAGGGCGCGGCCCCGAGACGACCGTAGAGCGCGACGAACACCAAAAGCGCTCCGTGCCCGAGGGCCGCCGAATCGCCCCAGGCGCCGCCGGCGAAGGTACCCGTCCAGCCGGCGAAGAGTGCCAGGAGGCACGCCGGAAGATGCGCCGAGACGTGCTGCAGCCAGCTTGCCATGCGAGCGATTGTAATCTTCATCGAATTTTAAATTCTCAAAGATCAAAATCATCCATCTCAATTTTGAGAATGGCGTCTTCCTGAGACATCGCCCGCCGGCAAGGCTCGAGCGCTCGAGGCATTGGTTTCAGTACGTTGCGATGCTCGGCGCTGTACCTAGCCGGTGGCGCGGTTCTTGCTTTAGATTTATGGCCAATCGAAAAGTCGGTTGGGCGTGTTGCGCCCAGGTGATCGTGAGTTCTGCGGCCGTGCGTTAGCTCGCGGCCGTGTCTTGCGTTGCCAGTCGCTTCGCGGGAACGAGACTTTGGCTCTCGAGGCAAGGTTTTCTCCCGCGGGCAGCCGATGCGGAGCTCGCTATTCGAGGTGAGCTTCGCTGGATCAACCCACGAGGAGAAAACGATGACTCGACATCCCAGGCTGGCTCCCGGAACGAAGCCTCAGACCCCGCCGATCGGGAGGCTCGTTCTTGGTGCACTCGCCCTGGCTCTCGCGGCTGCTCCGCTCGCCGCCCAGCCGCCGGCCGGCTACTACGACACGGTGGATCCGAGCAACGCAACAGCCCTGCGCACGACGCTGCACGACGTGATCGATGACCACACCCGCTTCCCCTACACCGATTCGACCACCGACACCTGGGACATCGTCAACCTCGCCGACGAGGATCCGAACAACACCAACAACATCATCGATCTCTACAAGAACGCCAGCTACGGCAAGATTCCCGGAGGGGTCGGCGCCTACAACCGCGAGCACTCGTGGCCGAGCTCCTACGGTTTCCCCAACCTGGTCGACGAGAACTACCCCTACACCGACACCCACCACCTCTTCGCCTGCGACGCTGGCTATAACTCGTCACGCAGCAACAAGCCGTTCCGTGACTGCAATGCCGGTTGCTCGGAGAACACCACCGATTTCAACGACGGCCGCGGTGGCGGCAGCGGCGTTTACCCCGGCAACTCGAACTGGACGACCGGCTCTTTCACCCAGGGCACCTGGGAAACTTGGGACGGCCGCAAGGGTGATGTGGCGCGCGCCATGTTCTACATGGACCTGCGCTACGACGGCGGCGTGCACGGTGTGACCGGTTTCGCCGAGCCCGATCTCATCCTCACCGACAACGAATCGTTGATCGACAGCGGCAACACCGGCAGCAACGAGTCGGTGGCCTACATGGGCATGCTGTCAGTGCTCCTGCAGTGGCATGCCCAGGACCCACCCGACAGCCGCGAGCAGTGGCGCAACGAGGTGGTCTTCAGCTTCCAGGGCAACCGCAATCCCTTCATCGACCACCCGGAGTGGGCCGAGTGCCTGTTCAGCGGTGTCTGCGGTGGCGGCGGCGACCCGACCCCACCGGCCGATCCCACCGGCCTGGTGGCGGTCGCCGGCAGTGGGCTCGTCGACCTGATGTGGAACGCCAACTCGGAGCCCGATCTGGCCGGGTACCACGTCTATCGCGCCACCAGTGCCGGCGGTCCCTATAGCCGCATCACCGGCACGCTCATCACCAACGCCTTCTTCACCGACTCGGGCGTCACCGGCGGCACGACCTATTTCTACGTCGTCCGCGCCGTCGACACGTCGTTGAACGAGAGCAGTAGCAGCAACGAAGTGTCGGCGACGCCAACCGGCGGCGGGGGCGGCCCGGCAACTGGCATTCTCTTGTCGGAGGTGCTCTACGACGTCTCGAGCGGCGACGACGGTTTCGAGTGGGTGGAGCTCTACAACTCGGGCACGTCGAGCGCCGACCTTTCCGGGTTCTGCCTCGCCAACGGCGGCACGGCGTACACCTCCTCCACCGCCCAACTCGCGGGCACCCTCGCACCCGGTGCAACCTTCGTCGTCGGCGGCCCGACCTCGAGCTCGACCAACGCCAACCCGGTCTTCGACCAGGTGCTCAACTTCAGCCCCGACTTCCAGAACTCGGGCAGCACCGGTGACGGCGTCGCCCTCTTCGACGTGCCTTGCTCGAGCGTCAACGGCTCCACCGTGCCGGTCGACGCGGTCATCTACGGCCCTAACAACAACAACGGTCTGATCGACGAGAGTGGTGTCGCCAACCCGCCGGAGGTCGGCGATGCGTCGGCCGGCTCGTCGATCGAGCGCACCGATCTGGCGGGCGCCTGGCAGATCCAGGGCAGTCCGACGCCCAACGCCACCACCCTGCCGCCGCCGAGCGGCGGCAACACCGCACCGACGGTGACGATCAGCGTCCCGGCGAACGGCGCCAGCTTCGCCGAAGGCACTCAGGTCAGCTTCTCGGGCTCCGCCAATGACACCGAGGACGGCGACCTCAGCGCCAGCTTGACCTGGACGTCGAACCTCGACGGCAGCCTCGGTGCCGGCGGCTCGTTCGCGGCCGCGCTCTCGGTCGGTACCCACACGGTCACCGCCGCGGTCACTGACTCCGGCGGTCTCGGCGGCACCGATCAAATCACCGTCACCGTCAACCCCAACAGCCCACCCACCGTCTCCATCAGCGGACCGGCGAATGGCTCGACCTTTACTGAAGGCACCACGATCAACTTCTCCGGCTCCGCTAGCGATACCGAAGACGGCAGCCTGACCACCAGCCTGAGCTGGACCTCCAGTCTCGACGGCACCATCGGTTCCGGCGGCGCCTTCAGCGCCGTGCTCTCGGTCGGCACCCACACCGTCACCGCCACGGTCACCGATTCCGGTGGCCTGCAGGGGTCCGATGTGATCACCGTCACGGTCGACACCGTCTCGTCCAATCCCGGCAATCTGTTGCTCTCTGAGGTGCTGTACGACGTGGGGGGCACCGACGACGGCCTCGAATGGGTCGAGCTCTACAACAACGATAGCGTCGCGATCGACCTCTCGGGCTTCAGCCTGGGCAATGGCGGTCCCGACTACACCACCAGCTTGGTGCAGCTCACCGGCACCATCCAGCCGGGTGCGACTTTCCTCGTCGGCGGTCCGACCTCGAGCGCGGCCAACGGCAACCCGGTCTTCGGTCTGTCGGTGAACTTCTCACCCGACTTCCAGAACTCGGGCTCCACCGGCGACGGCGTGGCTCTGTTCAATGTGCCAGCCTCCGCGGTCACCGCGGCGACGGTGCCGATCGATGCGGTGGTCTACGGTCCGAACAACAACAACGGCCTGATCGACGAGAGCGGCAGCGCCGGTGCACCGGAAGTCGGCGACGCGCCCTCGGACTCTTCGATCGAACGGCTCGACCTCACTGGCAACTGGCAGGTCCAGGCCAGCCCGACCCCCAACGCGACACCGCTCGCCCCGCCGGCCAACACCCCACCGAGCGTCAGCATCGGTGCTCCAGCAAGCGGCTCGAGCTTCGACGAAGGCGCTCAGGTCAACTTCACCGGCAGCGCCAGTGATGCCGAGGACGGCGATCTGAGCGCCAGTCTGTCGTGGAGCTCCGACCTTGACGGCGTCATCGGCTCCGGCGGCTCGTTCTCCACCTCGGGCCTGTCGGTGGGTACGCACCTGGTCACCGCCTCGGTCACCGACTCCGGCGGCCTCGGCGACTCGGACGCCATCACCGTCACCATCGATGCGGTGAGCGGCCCGGTCACCGTCACCTTCACTTCGATCCCCGGTGAAGACGGCTGGGTCCGCGAGTCGAGCGAGAA
>JBCCGX010000775.1:0-5103 GCA_039029035.1 Acidobacteriota bacterium
ATCTTCACCGGCGGCCACGACTACCACAGCCGCTTCGAGTGGAACACCGTTCAGAACCTCGAAGCCTCCCTCGCCTACGTCAAGCAGCTGATCCGTTACTGGGCCGAGCACGGACGAGATTGAGGAGCGGCGGCGCGATTTTCTGCTCCCAAGGCGCCGACAACTGCAGGAGCCTACTGTTCCAAGACCCCTAGCTCTTCGAGTAAGGCCTTCGAACCCGGCATCTCGATGGCCTCGAGCATCCACAGCAGGTAGCGGATGTCGGCCGAGACGTTGCGGGCGATCTCGGGGTTGTAGCCGAAGTCGTTGGCGACGTTCTCCCACACGCGATCGAAGTTGACCCCGACCAGCTCGCCTTTGCTGTTGAGTACCGGGCTGCCGGAGCTGCCGCCGGTGGTGTCGCCGGTGGCGAGGAAGCAGACGGGCACATCGCCGAGATTGCTGTCGGCCCAGCGACTTTCGTGGGCGCGCGGCGCGGCGGCCAGGATGCTTTCGGGGGCGTCGAAGGGGGCTTCGCCGGTGTGCTTCTCGACGATGCCGGCGAGGCGAGTCTGGGGCACCATGCGGATGCCGTCCCGTGGCTGGTAGCCGTCGACCGCCGCCAGACTGACTCGCAGGGTACGGTTGGCGTCGGGATCGAGCGGACGCCCGAGGAAAGCCCGCAGGGTGCGGCGCCAAAGGGGACGCAGCCGCGAGATGGCGCCCTCCGCCCGGTGCTCTTCCTCTTCGATTTGCAGGATCGTGGTGTTGAGGTCGAGGGCGAAGTCGATCAGCGGATCTCTGCGCCGGCGCAGCTGGTCGACGCTTTCCTCGGACATGGCGAGGCGAGCTTCGAGATCGAGGATCTTCGAGTCGGCCAGCAGACCCTGCACCAGGGGGCCGATCTGCTCACGGTCCGTGCCGCCTGCTAAGAGGTCCTGCACGACCGGCAGGCGCTGCTCGGACGGCAGGCTGGCGAGGCGATGAAGGAAGTCGACCAGGAGCTCTTCCTCGGTCGCCGGATGCAGGCGCTTCTGATCGCGGCGCAGACTGCTCAGCAGCTTGTCGCGGTGGCGATCCTGGTAGTCCGGATGGCGATCCGCGTCGGGCTTGGCACGCTCCATCGACCAGCGGGTGAGCCGGACCGCGAGCGCGAGCGCCATCGGCCCCTGGTCCAGGTGCTCGAGCAGGAATCCCCGCTCCCAAACCTGGTCCTGCTGCTCCACCAGACTCTCGAGCTCGCGGTAGGCGTCGACTGCCGCCTGATACTCGGGCTGTTTGGCCGCCCAGCTCAGGACCTCTTGCTCGGTCGAGTGTTTCTTGGCCAGGAGGTTGCCACGGCGAATGCCGGCGACCTGGCCGCGGGCGTTCTTCTCCCGGTTGGCCAGGCCCTTGACACGGTCGGCCAGGGCGATGCGTGCCGCCTCGTCGCGCTCTCCAGCTGCCTCCATCACATCGAGCCAATCGCGGAAGAGGCGCGAGCGGATGGGAAAGTAACGCTCCGCGCGCTCTTCCATCTCGGCGGCGATGAGCGAGCGGTAGGTGCGGGCCGGGTAACCGGCGACCAGCACGAAGCTGCCCTTGCGAACCCCTTGGTGTGCGATCTTTAGATGGCGTCGCGGATTGTAGGGCTTGTTGTCGGTGCTGTGCGTCGCGGGCTGGTTCTCCGGCCCGGCATAGATCCGTACCAGAGCGAAATCTCCGCTGTGCCGCGGCCACATCCAGTTGTCGATCTCACCGCCGAATTCGCCGACCGCGCGCGGTGGTGCGTAGACCAGGCGGACATCGGGGAACTCCAGTGCCTCGATCAACTGGTACTGCACGCCGTCGTCGTAGGGCGCTACCTGGCAGCGTCGGAAGGCCTGGCTCTCGCAGGCGGCGACCCTTTCCTTTTGCTCCCTGTCGATGATCTGGTAGCGCTCCAGGTCGTCCTTCGCGGAAGCCGCCGCGGCTTCGATTTCGGCCGTGATGTCGTTGAAGCGGTAGGGGACGGTGGCCCGAGTTACGGTGCTGTGGAGCTCATCGTCGCGGGTGCGGGCCAGAAAACCTTCGGTGATCAGATCGCGCTCCGGGGTGCTGTGCTCCTGGAGAATCGAGAAGATGCAGTGGTGATTGGTCACTACCAGGCCGTCGGGCGACAGCAGGCCGGCCGAGCAGCCGCCGATGTTGACGATCGCTTCCAGCAGACCGCCCTGCTCGGGATCCCACAACTCGGAGGCCGGAAGCTCCAGACCGAGCTCGGAGAGCCAGGCGGCATCGTGCTCGAGCAGTTGCTCCGGGGTCCATTTGCCGCCGACGGCTGAGGCTGTGGAGGAGGTCATGAGGAGGGTTGTGGCTGCGGCTGTGGTCGCAATCGTTCTGAGAGCATTCTTTGGGGAAAGCATAGAGTCTCGCCTGAATGGGTGGATCGGCCGGTCTCGCTTGCGGGACGATAGTGATGCTGGAAAGGGAGTGTCAAGCACCGAGACCGGGGTTTCAAGCAGCTGGATCGAGGTGTCAAGCGCAGCTCTCCGCGCGATTCCCAGCGGCAAGCGCGCCGTTCCCTGCAAGGGCTAGCCATTGCCTGCAAGGTCCTCGGTGGAGCCGGTTCAGCGGGCGACAATGATCGGACGACGTCGATCCGAGGAGACTCAGATGCTGATGCAGGACCTTCGTTTCGCCCTCCGCACGCTGCGCAAGAATCCCGGTTTCACCTTGGCCGCGGTTTGTACCTTGGCGTTGGGTATCGGTGCCAACACGGCCATCTTCAGCCTGGTCCACGGTGTGCTGCTGCGTCCTCTGCCGTATCTCGACGACAGCAACCTCGTGGTTTTGCGCCAGCAGGCACCCAAGGCGGGGATCGACAACCTGGCTTTCTCAGTGCAGGAGGTCTACGACTATCGGGAGCAGAACCGGAGCCTGGAAGCGCTGGTGGAGTACCACAACATGACCTTCACCCTGCTCGGCCGTGGCGAGCCGGAGCGGGTGACCACCGGGGTCGTGTCGGCCGAGTTCTTCGATCTTCTGGGCGTGCTGCCGATCCTTGGGCGAACGTTCGAGGCGGCGGATGACGAGACGGGTGCCGAAGCGGTGCTGGTGCTGAGCCACGGTTATTGGCAACGTGCCTTCGGCGGTGACGAGGACATCGTGGGTCAGGTGTTCGAGATGAACAACCGGCCGCACACTGTGGTCGGGGTCCTGCCACCGATTCCGCAATATCCGAATGAGAACGACGTCTACATGTCGGTCTCGGCTTGTCCCTTCCGAGCCAATGGTGAGGCCAACCGGCATCAGAATCGCAGCGCCTTTCGCGGGCTGACCGTCACCGCTCGCCTGGCCGAGGGTCACAGCTTGGCAGACGCCCGAGCTGATCTGGCGACAATCGGTCAGCGCCTGCAGCAAGACTTCCCGGAGACCTACAGCGAAGAGCGTGGCTACGAGGTCTCCGCTGTGCCGCTCAAGGAAGAGCTCACGCGCCAGGCACGGCCGACCCTCTTAATCCTCCTCGGCACCGCCGGCCTGGTGCTCCTGATCGCCTGTGCCAACGTCGCCAACCTGACCGTGGCGCGGATGATTCGCCGTGAGCGCGAAATGGCGGTGCGCGCCTCCTTGGGAGCGGGGCGTGGACGTCTCATGCGCCAGACTCTGGTGGAGAGCAGTCTGTTGGCCTTGGCCGGTGGCGCCTTGGGTTTGGTCGCGGCCTATGGCGGCCTGAACCTTCTGGTCTCTTTCGTCTCCCGCTTCACCACCCGCGCTGCCACCGTCTCGATCGACGGCTGGGTGTTGCTCTTCGCCTTGTTGGTCTCGATTGTGACCGGCCTGGTCTTCGGTGCCATGTCGGCCTTGCCGACTCGCGGTGATCTTGCGCCGGTGCTGCGCGATGGTTCCCGCGGTACCGCAGGCGTCGGCAAACAGCGTTTGCGCGGCCTCTTGGTGAGCGCCCAGGTGGCGGTCTCCGTCGTCCTCTTGTGCGGCGCCGGGCTGATGTTGCGCAGCTTCTACAAGCTGCAACAGGTCGATCCGGGGTTCAACTCGGAGAAGGTCCTCACCGGCGAGGTTTCGCTCAACTGGACCAAGTACCAGACGGCTCAGGATCGGGTCGCCTTCTTCGATGCGCTGCTCGAGAAGGCGCGTCATCACCCCGGTGTGGTCGCAGCAGCGGTGGCGAGTGATCTGCCCCTGGAGCGCGAGGGACCGCGCAACCGCGACTTCCTGATCGAGAATCGAGAGATCGAAGACGGCGGCTTGGCACCGGTGCTCGACTTGCGGATCGCCAGCCCGGGCTACTTCCGCACGATCGGCACCCCGCTGGTGCAGGGCCGCACCTTCGCCCAGCAGGACGACGCCCAAGGCCTGCCGGTGGCGGTCATCAACCGCAGCATGGCACGCCATTACTGGCCCGACGAGGATCCGATTTCCCGCCGCATCTCTCTGGACGGCGGCACGACCTGGGTGACGATTATCGGCATCGTCGGTGACGTCAGGCAATATGGGCCGGCCTCGGCGGCCACCGACGAGCTCTATCTGCCCCTGGCCCAGGCCGGATTCTCCCAGCGGATCCTGCTGCGCACGGCGGCCGACCCGATGGCGATGGCGCGGGAGCTCAAGAACCTGGTGTGGGCGGTGGATGCCGATCAACCGGTCTCCAACATCGAGACCATGGCAGCGAAGCGCCACGCGTCGACTGCCTCACGGCGACTGATCTCGATGCTCCTCGGCCTCTTCGCCGCCCTCGCCTTGGTGATCACCGCTGCCGGTATTGCCGGCGTCGTCGCCTTCGTCGTCAGCCAGCGGACCCACGAGATCGGTATCCGCATGGCTCTGGGAGCGCGGCGGAGCGGCGTCCTATGGCTGATCCTCCGCCAGGGCATGGCCCTCGTCGTCGCGGGTTTGGTCGCCGGCCTCGCCGCCGCTCTCGTCTTCGGCCGGGTGATGAACGATTTTCTCTTCGAGGTGCGGCCCGGCGATCCGGTGACTCTGGTGCTGGTCTCGGTCCTTCTCCTCGCCGCCTCTGCTGTGGCCTGCCTCGTGCCGGCTCGCCGGGCGACCCGGGTGCAGCCGACCACGGCGTTGCGCAGCGAGTAAAAGTGAGACCTACGTCCAAGTCAGGTCCTCCGTCGAAGCCTACGCACCGCCAAACCTGTG
>JBCCGX010000776.1:0-5098 GCA_039029035.1 Acidobacteriota bacterium
GCCGTGGTGATCACCCTGCACCAGATTGAAGTAGGGAAACGGATTGCCCGGGCCGATGATGTTGACCGCGGTGGTGACGTTCTGGAACGTGGGCTGGGCCAGGGCGACCGAGGCACTTCCCAGGACGAGACAGATCAAGAGCACGAAGATCGGACGAATTGGACGACATTGCATTGCAGACTCCTTGGCCTAGAGGCCGACTCGCCGATGGCAGGCCGGCCGGGTTAGATGGCACTTGGACGGCATCTATTCGGAGATCGTCACCACCTGGTTGGCGGCGACGTTGCTCAGGGTTCGCGTGCGGCCGCTCGGGAAGCTGACGACGACCTGGCTCACCGTGGTCGCAGTACCGACGCCAAAGTGGGCCACATAGTCGCGGGTCGAGCCACAGGTGATGCCTCCGGCGGCAATGTCGCGCCGCTGAGTGACGCCGCCGGCGGTGAGGTCGATGCGAGCACCGATGGCCCCGGCGGTGGAGCGATAGGGGGCCGGTGGCAAGGCAGGGTTGCCGATCACTTGCACCTCGAGCCAGTTGTTGGTCGTGGTACTCCGATTCTGGAACAGGGAGACCGGTGCCACACGATCGACCACCAGCATGTCCACCCGACCGTCCCGATCGAGATCGGCAGGGATGTTGGCCCGGGTGTCGGCTGCCAGGCCAACGCCGGCGTCGAAGGCCACATCGGCCCACAGACCACCGCCGTCGTTGCGCCAGAACCAATCCATCACCGACGGATTGGTCGACATGTGGAGCTCGACATCGCCGTCGTTGTCGTAGTCGGCGAAGTGGACGCCCCAGCTCCAGCCGGGTGAGGCGACCGGGTTGATCGGCGGTAGGGAGGCGCTGAAAGTCCCCGGGCCGGGACCGGTCCCGTTGAGGTAGAAGTCCATCGACGTGCCGGGCGACGCAACGAGAGGGTTGGTGATGTCGGAGACCACCCAATCGAGATCGCCGTCGTTGTCGACATCGGCAAAGTCCACCCCCATGGCGGCGGGCGTGACGTTGCCCAGGGTGCCGTTGGGCTGGCTCGAGAACCACTCGGTGAAAGTGCCGCTCCAGGCGCCGCCCGTGCCCCCGTCGTTGATGAACAGCTTGTCGCGCGGCGGCCCGTCGACCTTGATCGCGACGTAGATGTCCGGCCACAGATCGTTGTTGACGTCCACCACGTGGACCGACTGCGAGGAATCGTGCAGCGCCGCGGTGGGCGAAGCGATGCCAGCAGCAACGGTGATGTCGGTGAAGGTGCCGCCAGCCCCCTGCAGGTAGAGGATGTCTCGCTCGCCTTCAGCGAAGCCGCAGCACAGGTGGTTGGCAACAAAGATATCTGCCAGACCATCGCGGTTGAAGTCGCCAGCCGCGGCAGTCAGCGAGTCATTGAGCTCGCAGGTCGGCTGTGTCGGCGGGCAGCGACCACCGCCGGCGAGATCAGGCAGGCCGAGGCGCAGGCCTTCCTGCAGGTCACCCGGCGGATCGAGCGGCGTGGGATCGGTGGAGGCGGTGACGTTGCGGAAGGTGCCGTTGACGAACTGGCGATAGAGCTGGTTGTCGCCATCCATGTTGAGCACGTAGAGATCCATCAGCCCGTCGTTGTCATAGTCCAAAGCCAGGGCGCCCGAGCCGTTACCGGTGTCGAGCCCACCCAGGGTGGTCTGCTGGGTGAAGCCGCCCAGCCCATCGCCAAAGTAGAGTTGATTGGTGGAGCCCGAGCCGCCGATGCCGCGCGCCAGGTAGAGATCCGGATTGCTGTCGCCATTGAGATCAGTGAAGACCGCTCCCGGGCAGTGCAGATCGCCACCCGGCGTCACCGTACCGGCGAAGACGGCGGCGCCGGCGGCGATGTCGGTGAACGACAGAGGTAGCGCTGTAGCGGTCGGCAGCACGACGCTGCCGGTGGTCGGTGCCAGGCCATCGAGATCGGCGGGCGCCGAGCTGGCGATGCGAAAGCGCGGCTGGATGATGACCGGGAACCAGGTGCCAGTGACCTTGTCGAAGGCCAGCGAAACCGGCCCGATGGCACTGGGTCCGTTGGCCGCCAGCAGCCGGAAACCCACCGTGGGCGGGAAGGTGTTGCCGATATCGAGAGCATTGATCGAGTCGACGAGGGTGAGCGGCGGGCTGGCCAGCGGGATGGGGCCGGCCGCGGCAGCGAAGTCGAACGCAACGAGGGTGGTGCCACTGGCGAGCACCAGATCCTCGGCCGTGGTGCCGACGACGTCGGCATTGGCCATGCCGTTGGCAACGAAGCCGAGGGGAAAAGGGCCGGCCCAGGCCGGCGTAGCGGCCGCCAGGTCGAGCAGCCAGATATCGGAGCTGGTGGCCGAGCCCGGGCTGAGCAGGACCAACTCGGGACGGGTCGTGCCGATGACCTGCATGCCGACCAGGGCGACGATCGGCGCCGGCGCTGCCGGCGTCAACGTCCCGCTGCCGGCCCCCGGGATATCGAGATCGAACCAGGTGATCACCGTGCCGTCGTGCAGCAGAAGCTCGGGCCGGCTACTACCGGCGAAGTCGACTTCACCGACGCCGACGATGCCGGGCGCCGGGATCGGCCCGACCGTCGGCGCGACGATCGCCGGTCCGAAGAGGTCGACCTCCTGGGTGTAGATCGATTGGGCATTCGACGGTGGCCCGACAGCGGCGACCGTCACGATGGCAGCGAGAGCGAAGACGAAACGAGCTCGATGCATGGCCTTCTCCTTTCGAACGATGTTTAGCCTTATCCCCATAAGCAGAATCAACACCGCGCATCGCCCCCCACCGCTTGACCACGGCATGGCCTGACCCTTTCGATGATCGCGGTCGTCAGGCGATCGGCGTCCGGCGATCACAGGTGGCAATCGCCGTCAAGGCGGCGCGAAATGATTGAGCTTCAGCCAGAACGCGGAAAAGGTCGCCGAATCAGCTCACGGATGGCGGATTGTTTCTGCCGCAAATCCGAAGAGGACACACTCAACGCTGAAAATCGTCAAACGAGAAACTAGGGTGCGTTGACTGATTCCAGCGCCTCGAGAATCGACTGAGCCGTCCTGCCGCTGCCGGACCCCGGCTCATGGATCGCCTGCCTGGCCAGCTCCAGAGCCGACTCGCTGTACCGATTGGTGATCACCGGATCTGCCCCGAACTTCAACAGCGCCCGGACCGTCGACAAGTCACCGTCAGCCACCGCCACCATCAGAGCGGTGGCCAGGCGATGGTCGCGCGCCGCATCGACTTCGGCACCAGCTTCGAGCAAGGTTCTGGTCAATCGGGTGCTGAGGCCAGCGGCAACCATCAGAGGCGTCGTTCCGTCCGGCTGGGCTCGATCGACATCCGCACCGCGCTCGATCAAGAAACTGGCGACCTCGCGCCGTTTTTGCAGGATCGCGCGGTGCAGCACACTGTAACCCTGATGATCGAGCGCCTGCAGGTCGGCCCCACGATCGACGAGCAGCTCCACCATCTCCATGTGGCCGTTGGTTGTGGCCAGATGCAGGGCTGTCTCGACCCGTACTCGATCAACATCGGCGCCCTCAGCCAACAGCGTGGAGGCCATCTCGAGATCATTGGCTTCCGCCGCCAGGAAGAGCGTCGGTTCCGGCGCCACGCCTTCGCGTAGGGATTGGTCCTGGAAGATAATGCTGGTAATCACCAGCGCGACACTGAGAATGAAGCCGACGTAAGACAGGGCGAGCGCGACCAGCCCCTTCAAGACTGGCGCCAGACCCTTGCCGAAGAAACCCATCAGCGCCTGAGCCCCGATCACGAAGGCCACGACGAAAGACATCCGATTGGCGATCATGTAGCTGTAGTGGTCCGCCGACAGCCAGAAGGCCGGCAAGAAAAGTAGGCTACTCATCAAAGTGATCTGGCCGAGTGTGAACAGGGAGAAGACCGCCGTCTCCGCCAGGTGGATCCCTGTTCGGCGGAAAAACCGACGCAGCAAGACGGCGAATGGCAGAGACATCACCAGAGCGGTCCATGCCGAGTTGTCCGTCAACCAGTTGATCAAGGCGACGTTGAAGCGCACGAACTCGGGCGGCAGGTCGGAGGTGGGTAACGCATCGTGAACATCGAGACTGCCGAAGCGCTCAGCCGAGCGATGGAGGAGCAGCGAGATGGCCGAGCAAACGACGAGATAGGTGAACGGATTGAGGTAGCTCCGCCGGGCGCCGCCGATGTAACGGCGCGCCACACCGCCGGGATCCGTCAACATTTCCCGCATCGTGCGCAGTAGACCCTGATCGAGATTGAACAGCTGACGCACGCCGTGGCGCCACAGCGAGCCCAGAGTGAGGCGATCCGCCAAAAATCGCTGCCCGCACCCGCTGCAGAACTCGCCGTGCCGAGGCGTCTCGCAGTTGAGGCAACGATCGGCCGCGCTAACGTCGCTGCCGACCTCGGCAACAGCAACCTCGTTCGTTGCGACGTCGGTCTCAGCGTCCTCGATCACTTCGCCGCCGGCCACTGCGTCCTCGATCGCTTCGACATCGGCGTCGCTATCCTCAATCGTCTCGACGCCGGCGCCGACGTCCTCGATCGCTTGCCCTTCGTGGTCTGCGCTTGGTGGAGTCTGCAAATGTGGCTCCGAAAGTGTAGCTCCGAACCTGTGGCTCCGAACCTGTAACTCCGAACCTGTAGCTCCGAGACCTGGCATCGAGTTGGCCGAAGTGATGCCCATCACCGTATCACGGTGCTGGATCGTGCCACCGATCGCGCGGCTTCGAACGTTCAGGCAATGTCCGCCGCGCCGCACTGACGGCGCGGTCGGAGCCGGATCACTTCACGCGGCCCAGGGCCAACTCCATACCCCGTGAGAACAGGGTCCAATCCTCGAGCTTCTGCGCCAGGATCGTGCGGCCGGCTTCGGTGATCTCGTAGATCTTGCGCCGCCGGCCGGAGGTGGAGGTCGCGGCACGGCTGGCGATGAGTCCCTTGTCGCGCAGGTTGTAGAGCAAGGGGTAGACCGTGCCGTCCGAGAAATCGAGGATGCCCTGGCTGCGATCCCGAATCGTGCGGATCAGCTCGTAACCATGCATCGGTTGATCGCACAGGATCGCGAGAATGACCGTCGTCGCTCCGCCCTTGACGAACTGCCGATCGAGACCGCTGCTACCGCTA
>JBCCGX010000777.1:0-5092 GCA_039029035.1 Acidobacteriota bacterium
ACACCGGTTCTCGGTGAAACCCTGGGCGGTGAGGAGCTGGCGCAGCTCGCCGCGGTTGTAGCGGGTCTGGTGCTGGTTGAAGGTATCGTGGGCAGTCCATAACCAGTGCATCGCCGGGACCGTGATCAGGATCCGGCCCCCCGGTTCGAGCAGTTCGCGGGCTCGAACCAAGGCGGCAGCGGGCTCCTCCAGATGCTCGAGCACGTCCAGCAGGGTGATCAGGCCGAAGCGATGCCCGGGAGTGAACGACGCGTCGAGCGAGCCGAGGTGGATCGGTCCGCGGCGCCGGCCGGCCTCGCTGATCAGCCCAGCGTCGACTTCCAGACCCTCGGGTTGGCCGAAGACCTGCAGGGCATCGAAGAACAGACCATCACCGCAGCCGACATCGAGGATGTGACCGAAACCGGCCGCCGGCGCGATGCTCCACAGCAGCCGAACGAGCATCTCCTCGCGCGCCCGCCACCACCAGTGTTGCTCGTAAAGCGCCCGATAGCGCGCCGCGTAGGCACTATCCATCCGCGGTCTCGGGCGGCTGCTGGCCGGTGATCTGACGCACGATGTAGCGCGGCCGGGCCTTGGTCTCGTCGTAGATCCGACCGACGTACTCGCCGAGGATGCCGAACATGAGGAACTGCACCCCGAAGAGGAAGACGATCGCCACCAAGAGGGCGGTGAAGCCCGCCGGGGAGCGGTCGAGGAACAGACGCGCGTAGATGGCGTATGAAGCGAACAAGCCCGAGGCCAGCATGGCCAAGAAGCCGATGAAGGTGGCGACCCGTAGCGGCAGGGTGGAGAACGAGAAGATGCCGTCGAACGCCAGGCGCAACAGCTTCGACAGGGTGTACTTGGTCGTCCCGGCCACCCGCGCTTCGCGCTCGACATCGATCGCCGTTTGGCGGAAGCCGACCCAACTGCGCAGGCCACGTAGGTAGCGGTGGCGCTCGGGCATCTGGCTCATCTGGGTTGCGACCTGGCGCGAGACGAGGCAGAAGTCGCCGGAATCCAGGGGCAAGGGGAAGCGCGACAGGCTGCGGATCAGGCGATAGAAGAGAAAGTAGGCCAGGCGCCGCGGCCAGCCTTCCTTGCGGCCGACCCGTCGGGCGTAGACCACCTCGAAGCCCTTGGCGTGCTCCTCCAGGAACCGTGGGATGGCCTCGGGCGCGTCCTGCAAGTCGCCGTCCATCATCACCACGACATCGCCGGTGGTGTTGTCGAGCGCCGCCGACATCGCCGCCTGGTGGCCGAAATTGCGCGACAGCTCGATGACAACCAGTCGATGGTCGCCGGCCGAGAGCCGGCGTAGCGCCTCGGCGGTGCGATCCGAGCTGCCATCATCGACGATGACGATCTCGTGCGAGGCGCCAGACCGTGGGGCGGGCAGCGTATCGAGCACGGCGCCGAGGCGCCGCAGGAGGTCGCCGACCACCGCCTCCTCGTTGAAGACCGGGATCGCGACGGAGACACTGGGCTGCGCCGAGACACTGGGTTGCACGGAGACACCGGGCTGCGCGGAGACACCGGGCTGCGAGGAAACACTGGGTTGCACGGGCATGGTCAACGAATCATATAGATTCGCTCCAGCTCGCGGAGCTTGCCGGTCGGCGCAAGCTGCGCCCGAAACAAAGACTCGATCGCTGCAAGGCTCTCAATGCAAGTTCTCAAACGGGCCTCGTCCCTCACACGATTCCCGTGGGTCTACCGCCTCTGGCAAACCCCCTTCGTCGAGGCCAAGCTCGAACCGTTGAGGCGCAACCAGGATCTCGGCAAGATCCGTCGTGTCCTCGACGTGGGCTGCGGGCCAGGAACCAACGCGCCGCTCTTCCGTGAGGCCGACTACCTGGGCCTCGATCTCGACCCGGGCTACGTCGACACCGCACGGCGACGCCATGGCCGCGACTTTATCGTCGCCGATGTGCGCACCTACACGGCCCCGGAGGACGAGCGATTCGACTGCATCCTGCTCAACAGCCTGCTGCACCACATCGATGATCACGGGGTCGATCACATCCTCCGTCAGCTCAGCCGACAGCTGACCCCCGACGGCCATATCCATATCCTCGACCTCGTCCTACCGTCCGCGCCCGGCCTCTCCCGTTGGCTGGCGCTCTCCGATCGCGGCGACCACCCACGCCCTCTGACCGAGTGGCACCACCTGTTCAGTGCCGTCTTCGACGAGGTGATCTTCGAGCCCTACCGCGTCAGCCTACTCGGCGTCCCCCTGTGGCACATGGCGTATTTCAAGGGCACCCTCAAGTCAGTCGAGCCGTAGCTCATAACTGTCGCCGACCTGCCAACCCTCACCCTCGAGGGCCAGGGCACCCACCGCACCAGGCTCGGGGACGAGATGGTGCAGCGTCCAGGCAGCCGCCCGCTGTCGATCGCCGCCGAGGTGGATAAAGCGCGCCGGATCAGCCAGTTGAAGGGTGACGCTGAAACGATCGAGAGGCTCGGAGAGTCCCTCGCCGATCGCCTTGATGTAGGCCTCCTTGCGGGTCCAGCAGTTGAAGAAGGCCTTCGGAACGTCCGCCTCGGGTACCCGCCGCAGATCCTGGCGCTCCTCGTCGGAGAAGAAGTGCTCGGCGATGCCCAGAGCGTCCGGCATGGGGCGCAATATCTCGACGTCGACACCGAGCTCGGCGCCGCGGGTAAAGGCGTAGAGAGCCAGATCTTTGGAATCGGAAAGGTTGAACTGCAGTCGATCCGCGGGGGCGACGCCGGCCTGGTGCACGAAGGGCTTGCCCTTCTCCCCTTCTTCGAAACGGACCGCCGTCGGCTCGCAACCCAGGTAGGCACCGATCAGCCGGCGCAAGGCGCCGCGGCGAACGAGAAAGCGACGCCGATGGCGATCGAAATGGAAGCGCTCGGCCCGGGCGATCTCCTCCGCCGTCAAGAGCCGGCGACAGGCCTCGACCTGGGCCTCCGGGGGCCGTAGATCGACCCGCCATAACTGCACTTCTTTGAAGCCCGGCCGCGATTCGGGGGCCGCCGCCGGTTTAAACTCGCTGATCACGATAGAATCCGCCTTTGTACAGTCTGCACCTTTACAGTCTGGCACCCTTTTACAGTCTGCCCTACAGGGGCCTCGCCCCGAACTCCTCTGGGTACCTGTCCGCAGTCGGACAGCCCGTAGGCTTATAGCCGGACCGCCCTCCGCCCTATTCTCTCAAAGATGACCACCTCGCCAACCGTCCTCGATCATTTCCGCCATCACCTCGAGCATCGAGCCGATCGCGACCTCTATGTCTTCGTCGACGACAAAGGACGCGACGAGGCGCGGCTCACCTACCGTGATCTCGCCGACGCGACGGACCGGCTGGCCAGCCACCTGATCCACGATCTCGGGCTAAAGCCTGGCGATCCGGTGCTGTTGGTTTACCCACCCTCACCGGATTTCGTCATCGCCTTCATCGGCTGTCTGGTGGCCGGTGTCATCCCGGTGCCCCTGGCGCCACCGAATCCGTTCCAACTGAGCCGCGACCTCAAGGCCTTCGAGTCGATCGCCGCCAGTAGCGGCAGCCGCCTCGTGCTGACCAACGGCAGCTACTTGCGGGCCAAACGGCTGGCGGCAGCCAAGGATCTCTTCGTTCGCCGCGAGGGCGCCTGGGCGACCCTGGCCTGGCACCGCACCGACCGCATCAGCAAGGCCAAACCGCTGGCGCCGGTTGTCCTTCCCGGGCCTGGCGAGCCGGCCTTCCTGCAATACACCTCGGGCTCGACCGCCAGTCCCAAGGGCGTGATGATCTCGCATGCCAACATCATCCACCAGGTGGAGATCAACGCCGCCGATCTCGGGCTCGACGACGACTCGCGCGCGGTGTTCTGGGTGCCGCACTTCCACGACTTTTGCCTGGTCAGCGGCATCCTGAGCGCCCTCTACGGCAACGCGGTGCTCTACCTGATGTCGCCGATCACTTTCCTGCGCCGACCGCACGTGTGGTTCGACGTCTTGTCGCGCGTGCGTGCCACCCACACTGCGGCACCCGACTTCGCCTACCGCTTGTCGGTGCGCAAGACGACCCCTGAGCAGCGAAGCCAATGGGACCTGAGCCACCTGCGGGTCGCGATGAGCGCCGCCGAGCCGATCCGCCCCTCGACGGTCGACGGGTTCATCGAAGGCTTCTCCGCGGCAGGCTTCGACGCCGACGCCTTTTGCCCGGCCTACGGCCTGGCCGAGCATACGGTCGGCGTGTCGGTGGCCGGACGCCACAGGCTGCAGGTCGACCGATCCGAGCTCGAAGAGCAGCGCCGCGTCGTACCGGCCGACAACGACCGCGACGACACTCTGACTCTCTTCGGCTGCGGCCCGCCATCGGACGGTGTCGACGTGCGCATCGTCGATCAGGTCACCCGCCAGGAGCTCGGACCGGGCCAGGTCGGCGAGATCTGGGTCGATTCACCGAGCAAAGCGCTAGGCTATTTCGGTCTCGAGGAAGTCTCAGAGCAGACCTTTCGCGCCCAGCTGGCGAACCCCGACGCCGACCACGCCGAAGACGGCTACCTGCGCACCGGCGATCTGGGCTTCGTCCACGACGGCGAGGTCTTCGTTACCGGTCGTTCGAAGGACCTGATCATCCTTCGCGGCCGTAATCTCTACCCACAGGATCTCGAGGAATCCGTCTTCTCCAGCCATCCTCTGATACGGCCCGGCCGTGCCGTCGCCTTCTCGGCCCCGGCAACCAACGGCAGCGCCGCGAACGCCGAGCGCGAGCAGATCGTCGTCCTGACCGAGGTTCTGTCCAAGAAGACCACCGCCGGCGACCTCGACGACGTTGCCCACGCCGTCCGCACCCACGTGCAACGCGATCACGGCATCTCCTGCGACGCCATCCTGATCGCGCCACCGGGAGAGATCCTCAAGACCACCAGCGGCAAGGTCCGGCGCCAAGCCTGCCGCATCGCCTACCTGAACGGCGAGCTCGAAAGCCGCCTTCTCAAGGTCGACATCAAGGCGCAGCGCTCGGCGACTGCCTGAAGCCGCAGGTTACGAGACTCAGGAATAGATCTTCTTGCGATCTCCGACGCGCAGAACGACGACTTTCTCGTCGGCCAAGTCGAAGATCACCCGGTAGTCACCCACTCGATATCGAAACGT
>JBCCGX010000778.1:0-5082 GCA_039029035.1 Acidobacteriota bacterium
CATGGGGAAGGCGCCGAGGACGACGAAGGCGGCGGGCAGCATGTAGAACGGCAGCGAGGTCTTCAGGTGGGCGCGGAGGCTCGCGGGGGTCGGCTCGGATCCAGTGCTGGTTGCTAGCACGACGTAGGCGACGAGGTGAGGACGCTCGCCTCGGTCGGCTTTGCCGAGCCCGCTCGATGCTCTGACGGTGACGACGGCGTCGGCGATCTCGGCCGACGTTTCGAGCGCGCGCTCGATCTCGCCCAGCTCGATGCGCAGGCCGCGGACCTTGACTTGGTGATCGAAGCGGCCGAGGAACAGCAGGTCCGCGTCGGCCCGGCGTCTCACTCGGTCACCGGTCTTGTAGAGGCGCTCCCCTGGAGCCGCGCCCAAGGGGTTGGGCACGAAGCTGCGCGCGGTGTGACGTGGGCGCTCGAGGTATCCCCTCGCCAGCCCGGCACCGGCGAGGACGAGCTCACCGGCGACGCCGACCGGCACCGACCGCAGCCAGCGGTCGACGACGTGGGCTGCGGCGCGGGGTATGGCGTTGCCGATCGACACCAGGGGCGAGGCGTCGATCGCGGCCGTCAGCTCGCGACGGGTGGCGACGATTGTCGCCTCGGTCGGGCCGTAGGTGTTGAGCAGGCGGACCGGGTCGCCCGCGTGGCGCTGCCAGGCCACCAGGTCGTCGGCGCGGGCGCTCTCACCGCCGATGATCACCCAGCGTAGGGTCGGTGGCATCGCTAGCGGTCGTCGAGCGAAGGATGTCGTCAGCTCGTGCCAGTAGGCGGTGGGTAGATCGAGCAGGGTGATGCGCCAGCGGGCGCAGGTGTCGAGGAAGACCGCCGGGGATTCGAGCATGGGCTCGGTGCGCAAGCGCAGGGTGGCGCCGCGAACGAGGGTGGGGAAGATCTCCTCGGCACTGGTATCGAAGCTGATCGAGGCGAATTGCAGCATCCGATCGCTCGGGCGAATCGCCAGCTGCGCCGCGGCGTCCAGGGCGTAGGTGGTCAGGGCACGCTCGGCGATCGCAACCCCTTTGGGCCTGCCGGTGGAGCCCGAGGTGTAGATCACATAGGCGAGCTGGCCAACGGCTGGCTCGGGCCACACGGCCGCCTGGCGGCGCGGGATCCCGGCCCAGTCGCGATCGACCTGCAGGACCGGCACCTCCAAGGGTGGGAGGTCGTCCACCAGGCGCTCCAGGGTGAGGACCGCGGCAGCGCCGCACTCGGCGAGGATGAAGGCCATGCGCTCGCGCGGGTAGAGCGGATCGAGGGGCACGTAGGCGGCGCCGGCCCGGAGGATGGCGAGCATCGAGGTCACCATTTCCGGCGTGCGCACCATCAGCAGGCCGACCCGTGCTTCGCGTGCGACACCCAGGGACCGGAGATGGCGGGCCAGATGCTCGACTCGACGGCCGAGCTCGCCGTAGGTCAGGCTGCCCTCTGCCGATTCCACCGCCAGGCGATCGGGTGCCTGCTCGACCTGGCGGCGGAAGAGCTCGCTCCACGGCGGCGGAGCGTCCCCGATCGAGGCGGTGTCATTCCACTCGGTGAGGACCTGGTGGCGCGCGGCCGGTGGCAGGGTCGCGAGCGCGGCCAGCGCCTGATCGGCATCGGCGACGAACAGCTCGAGCAGATGGCGGGTCGCCGCCAGCAAGCGGGCCGCGGTCGAGCGGTCGAAACGTCGGGCATCGTAAGCCAGGCTCACATTGAAGCCATCGGTCGGCTTGACGGTCAGGGTGAGCGGGTAGCTGGTGGTGCCGAAGGAGCGGTAGCCGCTCGGTGAGAGACCGAGGGCCGCGAGATCCGAGGACGGTTGGTGAGGGTAGTTCTGGAACAGGATCGCGCTGTTGAAGATCGGCTGACCGCGGGGGATGTCGCTCCAGGCGTGGAGATCGAACAGTCGGCTGTCGTCGAATTGCCGCATCTCGACATTCCAGCTCTGCAGCCGCGCCAGCAGGTCGCCGAGGCGACCGTGGGGCGCCACCGACAGCCGCACCGGTAGGGTATTGATGAACAGCCCGACCATCCGTTCGACCCCTTCGATCTCGCCCGGGCGAGCCGCCAGAGTGGCGCCGAAGATGACCTCTTCTTCGCCGCTGAAAGCGCCGAGGGTGAGGGACCAGGCGGCCTGGATCAAGGTGTTGAGAGTCAGCCTGCGGTGGCGGGCCAGGGCGCCGAGATCCGCTGCCCGATCTCCCAGTCGGACACCGACGGTCTCGATCCGGGCGGGCGCATCCTCGCGGTCGAGGGGGCGGTCGAATGGCAGCGGCGTGGCGGCGGTGACGCCCTCTAGGCTGCGACGCCAGAACACTTCGGCACGCGCGGTCTTGCGCTCGGCGCGCCAGGCCAGGTAGTCGCGGAAAGGTCTCGGCGGGCTGGCGATCGGGCCGTCGGCCAGGTAGAGCTCGAAGGCCTCGCGCACCAGAAGCGGCATGCTCCAGCCATCGAGGATGACGTGGTGGTAGCACCACATGAGGCGGTGAGTCTCGTTGCTCAAGCGAGCCACGGTCCAGCGAATGAGGGGGGCCTGGCGCAGATCGAAGCCGTGGCGGCGGTCTTGGCGGATCAGGGCCTGGAAGCGACGCTGCTGCTCGGCTGGCGGTAGATGACGCCAGTCCTCCTCGGTCCAGGGGAGCTCGACCTGGCGTAGCACCACCTGGCGCGGCTCCTCCAGACCTTCCCATACCAGGGCGGTGCGCAACACCGGATGACGCTCGAGCAACCGCTGGCCGGCCCGGTGCAGGCGCGCGAGGTCGAGCCGGCCATGCAGAGAGACCGTCATGTGCTCGATGTAGGCCTCGGATGCCGGGTGGTAAAGGTCGTAATAGAACAACGCTTCCTGGGTCGGAGAGGTCCGGTAGATGTCTTCGATCTCGCCCGCCCAGGCTGCCGTCAAGCGGTCGAGGGTTGCAGAACCGATGTCGGCGAGGGGGAAGTCGGACGGTAGAAGACCGGTGCCCGGAGCGGTAAGGTTGGGATCGAGCAGGTGGCGCAGCTCGCCGAGGAAGTCTTTGGCCAGGGCTTCGATGGTGGCTCGGCGGTGGCGGCGGCGGCTGTATCGCCAGTGCATCTGCAAGGTCTCGCCCCGCACCGTGGCGAGGATCTCGAGCAGATGGCTGCGGCGGCCTTCGGGGCTCTGGCGTGCGCCGACTTCGATCGTGGATTCGCCCAAGAGGGCCTCCTCGTCTTCGTCGGCGCGATCTCCTTGGCCGAGGTAGTTGAACAGCACCTCGGAGCACGGCAGCTCCTCCAGAGGTCGACGTTGATCCGCCGCTCTGAGGTAGCGCTGGATGCCGAAATCGAGACCAACGTTGGGGATGGCACGCAGTTGTTGCTTGACGGTGCGGAGCCGATGTCCCGCACTGTCCGATGGGTCGCCGAGGTCGAGGACGACTGGGAAGAGCGTCGTCAACCAACCCACGGTGCGCGAGAGGTCGAGGGGTGCCTCGGTCGGTCGACGCGAGCTCTCGAGGTCGCCTTGGCGCCCGTGCCCCTCGAGGTCGATCCGTAGGCGTGTCGAGCCAATGAAGCGACAGAGGGCCGCGGCCAAGGCGGTGAGCAGGACCTCATCGACCCGAGCGTGCTGGGTTGTCGGCAGACTTCGTAGGAGCTCGCGGGTCTCCCCGACGTCCAGCGACACGGTGACGGTGGCGGTCGAGGCGACCGAGTTCTCTCCCTCTTCGAAGTCGACTGGCAGTGGCGAGGGAGAGCGGTTGAATGCCAACCAGTGCTCCGCGGCACGCTGCGATGCTGCGCCGCCCGCGGCCTGGACCAGGTGCTCGGCCCAGGCTTTGAAGGAAGTCGTCTTGGCGGGCAGCGGCTGCTTCGCCGCCACGCCACCCGATGGGGCTCGTTCCTCGTGCCGGTAGGCCGCTACGAAGTCCTGGCGTAGGAGACCCCAAGAGACGCCGTCGACTGCTAAGTGGTGAACCATGAGCAGGAGGAGACTTGGCCTCCCACGGCCCGCCCCGAAGTAGACCGCGCGGAAGATCGGCCCGCTGGCGAGATCCAGGCTGGGCTGGAGGTGGGCGGCGGCCTGCTGGACGATCGCCTCGATGTCGTCGCCTGCCTCGACGCCGTCGAGGCGCGACAGATCGATCCAGCTCGCAGCCCGGGTGGCGGCCGGCCTCGCGATCCGCTGCCGCCAGCCGTCGTCGTGGCGCCGGAAGCGCAGCCGCAGGGCGTCGTGGTGGCCTTCCAGGCGCTCGACGGCGCGTAAGAGAGGAGCGAAGGCCAGGGGCCGTGGCGTCGACCACACGGCGGCCCAGTTGTAGTGCCAGGGCTGGCTCCAGTCGCGTTCGAAGAACCAATGCTGGATCGGCAGCAGGGGCACCGGGCCGACGATGGCGCCCTGGTCCGATGTGGGTACCGCGGCGGCCTGGGCCACGGTGGCCAGGCGGTCGACGGTCTGATGCTGGAAGAGGTCGCGCGGGGTGAAGCGCAGACCTCGCTGCGCGGCGCGCGAGACGATGCGAATGGTGAGGATGGAGTCGCCGCCGAGCTCGAAGAAGTTGTCATGGATCCCGACCTGGTCGAGCCGTAGGACCCGCGCCCAGAGCTCGGCCAAGAGGCCTTCCACCCGGTTGCGCGGTGATGCCATGGCGGTGGCGAGGGCCGGGCGCTCGGGCCCAGGCGCAGGCAACGATCGGCGATCCGTCTTGCCGTTGGCGAGACGAGGGATTTCGGACAGGGCAGTGAAGGTTGCCGGCAGCATGAAATCCGGCAGGGCCTTGGCGAGGGCGGCGCGCAGGGTGCTGACATCGAGGCCAGAGCCCCGGGCCGGCACACAGTAGGCGTCGAGGCGTCCGTCGCGCGCCACCACCACGGCCTGCCGGATCCCGGTCTGGTTCTCCAGGGCGGCCTCGATCTCGCCGAGCTCGATCCGGAAGCCACGGATCTTCACTTGGGTGTCGGCCCGGCCGAGGTAGTCGACCGCGCCGTCCTGGCGCTGACGGGTCAGGTCACCGGTGCGATAGAGACGCTCGCCGGGATGCTCGGCGAAAGGATCCGGTACGAAGTAGGCGGCGGTCCGCCCCGGACGCGACTGGTAGCCACGAGCGAGGCCGACACCGCCGAGGAAGAGCTCGCCTGTGACCCC
>JBCCGX010000779.1:0-5072 GCA_039029035.1 Acidobacteriota bacterium
ACATCGTCCCAGCCGAGCTGGCTACAGGCCAGCGCCACCAGGGCTCGGATCCGGTCCGCCTTGGCGGCATAGGACCCGAGGCGCGGATGCAGATCGAGCGCCTCGAGCAGCCGCCGTCGCTCAGCGAGGGCGATACGGCGATCCCTGTCGTAGCGGAAGCGGGCGTCGATCAGGCGCCCGGCCACGGCGCGCTCCTGGCCGCGGCGAATCTTGCCTTGTGGGTCGTCGGCCCGATCCATGACCGTTAAGAAATCCGCCAGCAAACCGCTCTCGCCACGCACCGCACAGGCGTTCGAGTGTCCCGAGAGGGCCGCCAGCAGAACCTCCTCCGGCAAGCTCAGGTGGTCGCGCTCGAAGGCGCCGTGGACGATGCCAGGCACCTCACAGGTGGCGGTGAGGCGGGCGAGCAGCTCGGCGTCGGCTACGAGCTCGCCACCGAGCTCTGAAGCCCGGCTCACCAAACCTTCTTCAAGCTGCTGGCGACGCGTCTCGAAGACCACTTCGAGACCCAGGCGGCGCAAGGCTTCAGTGTAATCTGCGAAGCTTTCGACCGGGATCGGGGCCGGCGACAGCACAGGGTGCCCCGTGGTCTCGCGACCGGCTTTGGTGCCGAGCACGGTGAGCGGCAGCACCTCTCCATCGAGCAGGGACACCACCCCCGACAGACCGCTGAGGCGTAAGGGTCGCCACCAGTCCAGCTCCTCAAGAACGGTCGGCACGAGGTCGCCCAGGGCCTCGGCCAACGATCGACCAGGCACCTGCCGCACGACACCGAGGTAGGCGCCGCGCTCAGTCTTGATCTCGGTCAGGGCCTCCATCTCGACGCCGAGACGGCCGACGAAACCGCGCAGCGCGTCGGTCGGTCCGCCCGACCCATCGTAGGCTTCGGTGAGCGGCGGGCCGAGATGTTGCTCCTCACGCTCGGGCTCGACCTCTGGCAGCCCTTTCAAGCACACCATCAAACGGCGCGGCGTCATACCCGTGACGATCTCCGCCGGGCCCAGACCGCGCCCCATGAGGTCCTCGAACAGACGCCCGGTAAGCCGCTTCAGCACCTTCTCGACCCGCTGCGGCGGCAGCTCGAAGAAACGCGCCTCGAAGAGGTATTCCGAGCTCATTCGTCGGCCTCTTTCTCCATCGCAGACTTCCGGCGCCTGGGCTTGCGCGCCGGCTTCTTGCGTGCCGGCCGTTTGGCCTCTGGCCGTTTGGCCTCTGGCCGTTTGGCCTCTGGCCGCTTGGCCTCTGGCCGTTTGCGCGCCGGCTTCTTGCGCTCTGACCGCTTGCTCGGCGACTTCGCGGCACGACGACGTCCCGAGGGTTCTTGTGGCTCTTCGGAGGCTGCACCGACGGCCGGCGCTGCCGGCTCAGCAGGCGACTCGGTCGACGCAGCAGGCGGCGCAGTCGACGCCTCCTCAGGCTTTGCTGGCTCGATCTCCACTGCAGGCTCGGGCGCGGTCGAAAACAGGTCGGCCGCACCAGACACGCGCTGGCGGATCGTGTCCAGCCAATGCCGGCGCTCACGCGCCGTCATCGCACCCCGCGCTTCGAGGATGTCGATCGGCTCCAGGCACCGAACAGCCTGCTCGTAAGCCGCGTGGGCCAGTCCTGCTTCGAGGCAGCGCTCGGCTTCGCGGTCCATCGCCTCGAGCCGCCGGCGGAGGCTCTCCACATCCGCGATCTCGCAAACGTAGCGCGAGGTCTCTTCCTCGTCGCGGCGGCGCAGGCGGCCATAGTCCGTCCCATCGTTCGACCAGTCGATCGCGTAGGCGCTATCGACGTTCTGCAAGACCATCAACAGACGCTCCAGGCCGTAGGAGAGCTCGAGGGTCGCCGGCTCGAGATCGCGATCGGCGAGGCGATCCAAAAAGGTCAGGCGGGTGATCCCCAGACCATCGACCATGGCGTGCCAGCCCGCGCCGCGGGCGCCTAAGGAGCGTGGCTCCCAGGTCCACTCGGCGAAGCGTAGGTCATGCAGTGAGAGATCGAAGCCAAGACACTCGAGACTCTCCAGGTAGAGGCTCCGGACATCAGCCGGCGGTGGCTTGAGAACGACCTCCAGCTGATGATGCTTGGCCAGCCGGTAGGGATGTTTGCCATAGCGGCCATCGAGGGGACGGCGCACCGGCTGCACGTAGGCGACGTGCCAGGGCTCCCCCCCCAAGATGCGGAAAAAGGCGTCCGGATGCAGGGTAGCGAATGGCGCGGCGAAGTCGCACGGCGGCAGCCTCAGGCAACCCTTGGAGACCCAGAAACGCTGCAGGCGCAGCACCGCATCTTGCAGCGCCAGCGCTTGCACCGCCTCACCGTCCGGCTCGTCGGTCATGACAGGTGTGTCCTCCATCGCCGCCCATCGTCTCGCCCCTGCACCATCCGTTGCGCCAGTCTATAGGCAGAATCGGCGATCTACAGGCTCGAAAGGGTCTGCTGCATCACCCGGTAGCTCTTGAGCTCCGACTGCAGGAAGGTCCGCCGTACGTGGGCACAGAGGGATTCGACCCGGCGCAGGGTGCGCCGCTCCGGCGGCTGCTCGGCCATGCCGGCGAGATTCTGCCTCGCGCTGCGCCACAGGAACTCGAGCTCGGCCGCCCCGACGGTCAGACCGGCGCCGCAATCCGGGCACACCACCATCGCTTCGGACTGGATCAACACCGCCCGGCCCTCGATCGGCCGGTCACACAGCGGGCATTCGCGCGGTGTGGGAAAGATCCCGTTTAGACGCAGCACCCAGACTTCGAAGTAGCGCGCCGCGAGATCCCGATCGCAGCCTTCGAGCAACGCCTCGACCGTGGTATCCAGCAGCCTGAAGGACCGGCTCGACTCTTCGTTCTCCTGGGTGAACTCGGACATCAGCTCGGCTAGATAGCTCCCCACCAAGATGCCTTCGAGGTCTTCCTGCAGCTTGGCCGCCGGCCGCAGCAGCTCGACCTCGGCAATCCGAACCAGATCGCGACCTTCCTTTTCGAACCAGCGCACGGCGATCTTAGACAGCGGCTGCAGCTGGCCCGCGAAGCGACTGTACTTGGTCCGCGCGCCGCGCGCCGCGCCGCGCTTCTTGCCCCACTCCGCGGTCAGGAAGCTGGCGATGCGATCGCGCTCCTGCAGATTCACCACATCGAGCAGCAAGGCCTCGGCGTTCAGGCTTCGCATCGCCGAGCCGGATAGCGCTCAGAGCGCCCAGACGTTGAAGAACAGACTCGCCAAGGCGAAGTAGACGATCACGCCGAGGACATCGTTGGCGGTGGTGACGAGCGGTCCGGAGGCGACGGCAGGGTCGATACCGAGACGTTCGAACAGCACCGGGATGAGGACGCCATTGAACGAGGCGAGCTGCACCGACAGGAAGAGCGACGAGCCGACCGCCAGCGAGATCAAGGGCTCGCCGCCGTAGGTCAGGGCGACGAGGGCCACGACCACCGAGCAGATGATGCCCAACAGCGCTCCGACCTTGACCTGCTGCCAGAGGAAGTGGCGTACATGTCCCTGGCCAAGACTCAGGCGCCCGGTCGCCAGGCCGCGCACCGCGATGGTGGAGGTCTGCGAGCCGATGTTGCCTGCCATGCCCATGATCACTGGCACGAAGCCGATCAACAGGGCCAGCTTGACGTTGGAGAAGGTCTCCTCGAAGCGCGTCATGACGTAGCCGGCGGCCAGCAGGCCGACGAGGTTGAAGATGATCCACGGCAGGCGGATGCCGGCGACCCTCAAGGAGCGATCCTGATAGACGATCTCGTCCTCGGAGGTGCCGGCCATCTTGAAGATGTCTTCGGTCGCCTCTTCCTTGAACACATCGACGATGTCATCGATGGTGACGATGCCAGCCAGGCGGGTCTCGTCGTCGACCACCGGAATCGCCAACAGGTCGTAGCGCGCCGCGAGCTGCGCCACTTCCTCCTGGTCGGTGGAGGTGTGCGCCTTGATCACCGAGGCGTTCATGATCTCGGCCAGGGTTTGCTCCGGCTCGGCCAGCAACAGCTGGCGCAGCGGGGTGACGCCGATCAACCGCTGATGCTTGTCGACCACGTAGAGGTAGGAAATCATGTCGACATCGCGCGCGATCTTCCGCAGCTGCGCGATGGCGTCGGCGACCGTGGTCTCCTCCTCCAGGGCGACGAACTCGGAGTCCATGATCCGGCCGGCGGTGTCGTCTTCGTAGGTCAGGCGCGCCTGGACCTCGGAGAAGCGCTCCTCGATGTCGACGATCTCGAGCACCTGCTCTTGCAGCTCGGCGGGCAAGGCTTCGAGCAGGAAGACGGCATCGTCGACTGCCGCCAGCTCGAGTAGCTTGGCAACCTGCGTCGGGCTCATTTGCTCGAGGATCGACAGCCGGGTCTCCGGCTCGAGCTCGATCAGGACGTCGCTCGCCGCCTGCGAATAGTCCTCGATCAGAATCTTGAACAGAGCAAACTGTTCGGCCGGGGTGAAGGTACGCAGCATGACGGCCACGTCCTCCGCCCGGACGTCGGCCAGCATCTTGGTGATGCGGCGCCGCGAGCCGCGACGCAGCAGCCGTCGCAGGGTGATACCGAGGCGCTCGGCGCGCTGCGAGGTATTCGACGTCTGGACCGCGGCAGTGGCTTGCATAGCGGCGCGATCGTACCAGAGATTATCGGCCGATCAGGCGCCGCCTTCGCTCGCTGGCGACTCTTAGCGAACAGGTTGCTTCAGCTGCTCGCCGAGCCGCCCAAACCGAGCTCCTGCAAGCGGTGCCGCAGACCCTGGGGCGAGACTTCGAGCGCATCGGCCATGCGCTCGAGTCGCCCCTTGTAGCGCTCAAAACAGGTGGCGAGCTCTTCGCGCCCGAGATCTGTCGCGCGGCGGATGCGCGGGCAGCGATCGATCAAGGCATAGAGCGAGGTACGAGAGACGTGCAGTTGGGCTGCGGTCGGTTTGAGACGCCAACCGTTGGCCCGCAAGGCCTCGAGAAGCTCGTCATCGTCGACCTCTTTGGGTGAGCGGTAGACGGTCGTCGGCGGGTGCTTGCCGACTTGTCGCTGCTCTTTGGGCAGCCGTTCCACCGCCGGCGCCTCGCCTTCGCGCAGCGATTCGATCATTGGCACTGCTGGTACCGGCAC
>JBCCGX010000780.1:0-5068 GCA_039029035.1 Acidobacteriota bacterium
ACGAGGGCGCCCAGACGGTCTTGCAGCGTGCCGGCGTCGAGCAAGACGACGGTGAGCTGGTGATCCGCCGCGAGGTTACTCGCAGCGGTCGCAACCGGGTATTCGTCAACGACCGCCCGGTCACCCTGAAGCTTCTCACCGAGCTGGCGCCTGAGCTGATTCGAATTCACGGCCAACGCGAGGAGCTCGGTTTGGTCGCGCCGGAGTTGCAGCGCACCTGGCTCGATCGTGTCGGCGGCGCCAAAGCGAAGCGTCTGCAGCGCCGGGTGGCTGAGGCTTACGCCGACTACCGCTCTGCCGGAGCTCGGCTCGAGAGCCTGACCGGCGACGACCGGGCACGGGGCGAGAGGATCGACTTTTTGCGCTTCCAGATCAGCGAGATCGACAGCGCGCAGGTAACCATCGGCGAAGAGGAGGAGTTGCGGCGTGATCGCCAGGTGCTGCGCCACAGCGAAGCGATTCAGCAGGCCCTGGCGACCGCAAGTGCGCTGCTCTTCGATCAGGATGGTGCAGCCCACGAGGCTCTCGGACGGTCGCTGCAAGAGCTACAGCAGGTCGAGGCCTGGGAGCCCGCGGCCGCCGGCTGGGTGAGCGAGCTCGAAGAGCTGAGCATCCGTCTGGCGGAGCTCGAAGGCGCCTTGCGGCGCCGGCTCGACGAGGTGGAGGCCAACCCGGAACGGCTCAATGCGATCGAGAGCCGGCTAGCTATCCTCGAACGACTGTTCCGCAAGTACGGTCCGACCAGTGAAGACGTGGTGGGTCGACGCGCCGAGCTGGCCGCCGAGTTGGCCGAGCTGGAAGGCGCCGAGAGCACCCTGGAGGAGATCGAGGAGCAAGTACGGCAGAGGCTCGATGCCTATCGAGACGTCGCTGGCGAGCTGTCGAAGGGTCGGCGCCGATGGGGCGAGCAACTGGCCCGGCGAGTGACCAAAGAGCTGCGCGATCTGGCGCTCGACAAAGCTCGTTTCGCGGTGCGCCTCGAGCGTCGCCGGCGCGCCGACAGTCCGCTGCACCTCGCCGGCGAAGGGGTCGACTTCTCCGAGCATGGCTACGATCAGGTTCTGTTCGTTTTCTCACCCAATCCCGGGGAGGAGCTGCGGCCGTTGGCGAAAGTGGCTTCCGGAGGTGAGCTTTCGCGCCTCTACCTGGCGGTGCAGCTGGCGTCGCGTGGCGGCGGTGCGGCAGCCGGTTCGGTCACTCTCGTGTTCGATGAGGTCGATGCCGGGGTCGGCGGCAGTGAGGCGGCGATCCTCGGAGCCAAGCTAAGGACCCTGGCGGAGGGCGGGCAGATCCTCGCCGTGACCCACCTGCCACAGGTGGCGAGCTGCGGCGATCTGCACTTCAAGGTCAGTAAGCAGGTGCGTAAGGGGCGCACCCAGACCCGCCTGAATCGACTCGAGGAAAGTGGGCGTGTCGAGGAGGTGGCGCGCATGTTGGCAGGCAGTGAGGTGACTGAGCTGTCGCGCTCCCACGCCCGCGAGCTGATCCACGGAGCGGCGGCCTCATGAGCGCCGGAGCGATGCGCGGGAATGAGGTCGTGCGCTGGACCTGGGGTGAGCCGGTGGACCCCTTGCGTCGGCTGCTGGCGGCAGGCGGTGTGCTGGCGATCCCCACCGAGTCGAGCTATGGCCTGGCGGCGGACCCGCGCAGCGAGCGTGGTGTGGCGGCGATCTTCGCCATCAAAGGCCGCGAGCCGCGCAAACCCTTGCCGGTGGTTGCCGCCGATGTCGAGCAAGTACTGGCGCTGGGCATCGACGCGAATTGTGGTTCCTTGCAGGCGGTCGCACCCCTGTGGCCGGCACCCCTTACGGTGCTCTTGCCCATCGCTGAGCCGCTGGCGGCTGCTGCTGGCGGCGCGACCCTGGCGGTGCGCATTCCAGCCCATCGCCGACTACGGCTTCTGCTCGGAGAGCTAGGATTGGCTCTCACGGCGACTAGCGCCAACCGGTCCGGAGATCCCCCGATCCTCGAACCGCGAGCGCTCGAACCGCTCCTCGAACGGTCGGCGATCATCGTCGACGACGGCAGCTTGTCTGGCGGTCCGCCATCGACCCTGGTCGATTGGCCGGACGGCGAGATGCAGATCTTGCGGCAAGGCGCCTACCGCCATGACCTTCTCGCCGCGCAATTGTCTGATTGTCCACCGGTAAAAGAAACCGACCGCGCCGCCTTCGGGGCTCCGCGGTGAGTTCGATAGAAGGAAGCCCGACAGCATGAGAGCGTGGATCGCATGGCTCGTCGCCGCCACCTTAGGGGTGGCCGCCTCAGCCGAGACGGTGATCGAGTCGACGCCCCTGCAGCCGGCGGTGGCGACGATTTCGGTCGATGAAATGAGCCGCGGCCTGCGAGGCTACGGTTTGTCGGTTTTTGCTGGCTCCGAGCCCGAGCGGTTCGAGGTCGAAGTGCTCGGCGTACTGCGCAACAGCACGCCGGAGCTGAGCTACATCCTGGCTCGTTTGTCGGGCCAGGACTTGGAGCGTAGCGGTGTGATCGCCGGGATGAGCGGCAGCCCGGTCTACTTCGGGGAGCGCCTGGCAGGTGCGGTGGCGTTCAGCTACCAGTTCGGGCTCGATGCCATTGCTGGCATCACCCCGATCGATGCCATGCGGCGTCTGGCGGAGCTGCCGGTCGGAACCGTGGCGCGCTCCACCGGGGCGCCCCGCGGGCTCGACATCCGTTTCGATGACCTGGTGCAGCGCGAGTTCGCGTCCGACCTCTTGAGCCGGCAGCTCGAGCGCCTGCTGCCGGCCAGCCCCCAGGGTGCGCGCTCGGCTTTACAGTGGACCGCTTCGGGCTTCGGTGGGAATGCCGCCACTTTGCTGCGCCAGTCCCTCGGCCACCTCAGCCAGTCCGGTGGCGGCCTCGGTGCCGCAGGCGATAACCCATCGATCGAGCTGGTGCCAGGTAGCGCGGTGGCCGCGGTCCTGGTGCAAGGCGATCTCAATCTCGCCGCCCACGGTACGGTGACCGACCTTATCGGCGACGAAGTGATCGCTTTCGGTCATCCGATGTTCTCCTTGGGGCCGGTGAACCTGCCGCTGGCGCCATCTGAGGTGATCACCGTAATCGCCAACGTGGCCAACTCGTTCAAAGTGTCGAATGCCGGGCCGGTGATCGGTGCCTTCGATCAGGATCGCGAAGCCGGCATTCGCGGCCGGCTCGGCCGTCACGCGCCGACGACACCCATCACGGTGCGCCTCGGTGGACTGTCCGAGCGTCAATATCAGATGGAAGTTTCCAATCTGCCGCAGATGCGTCCCATGTTGATGGCCATCTCGACACTCGGTGCCATCGAAGCGGCGACCTACTCCGGCGGGTATCAAGGGTTGGATCTGGTGGCGCGTATCGCGCTGCGTGAGCACGAAGACCTGGTCGCCCGACAGAGTTTCGACGGCGATCAAGCGGCGGTCGACAGCGTCATCTTCCTGCTCAGTTATCTTGCCTATCTCGAGTACAACCCGCTGACCGAGATCGAGCTCGAGTCGGTTGAAGTCGACCTCGAGCAAGTTGATCGGCCGCGCGCCGCAACCCTGTTGGCGGCCCATCCGACAAGGACCCGGGTCGTTCCAGGGCAGAAGGTGCCCATCACTCTGGAGCTGCAGCCCTATCGCGGGGAGCGCTACCGCCATGTTGTCGAGGTCGAGGTGCCGGCATCGGCACCAAACGGCCGCTACGTCGTCCTGATCGGCGACGGTACGAGCATGGATGCCGTTCGTTTGTCGGTCGAGCGCCGCACGCCGGAGACCTTCGAGCAGGTGTTGGACGTGCTGCGCACCTTCCATTCGCGCCGCGAGCTGGTGGTCTTCGGCTTGCAACCGGCCCAAGGCCTAGCATTGGGAGGGGAGACCCTGCCTAATCTGCCAGGCTCGGTGCGAGCGATCTTCGGTGCTGGCGTGGCCCCGGTTGGTGATGCCTTGAGCCTCGAGATCGTCCATGAGTCCCTCGAAACACTCGACCGCCCGATCGAGGGCGCTCTGCGAATCGATCTCGTGGTGCAACGCCGCGGTGAGTGATCACCGACCCGACCCATTCTTCCTGGACCCCACCCTTTGGAGTCTCGATACGTCTGCGATCGAAACCGCACGGAATCGAAATCGATGAGCAAGACCATGACGATGCTAGGAGCTGTAGTGAGTCGTAGAGCTCGAACCGTTTTGTTGCATAGCTGTCTCGCCGGCGGATGCATCGCCCTGGGCCTCGGCACGGCTGGCGCTGCTGAAGTGAAGATCTTCCGCACCGACTCCCGAGAGGCGGTGCTCAAGGGGACTCTCGATGGTGTCAGCACCGATTCCCTGGGCGGCATCGAGCTGGCCCGCGACCTGGAGCGTCTGGCGACCCTCGAGGAGCCTTATGTGTTCTCGGCCGCAGCCCTGGCCGATGGCTGGGCTGTGGGTACAGGTAACTCTGGCAAGGTCCTAAAGGTCGGTCGCGAAGGCGAGGTTTCCGAGCTCTACAAGGCGGCAGAGTCGGAAGTCTTCGCGCTCCATGCTGAGAAAGACGGTGCGGTGCTGGCGGCGACGTCGCCGAATGGCAAGGTCTATCGTCTGGCGGATGGAGAGGCTGATGTCGTCTACGACGGAGACGAACGCTACCTCTGGGCCCTCGCACGCGACGCGAAAGGACGTTTGTTGGTAGCAACCGGGCTGCCGGGGCGACTCGTCAGAGTTGGCAAGGGGGCGCCGGAAGTCCTCTACGAGAGTCGCGATAGCCACGTGCGGGCGATTGCCGTACTGCCGACCGGCGCTGTCCTCCTCGGTACGGCGGGGGAAGGGCTGATCGTTCGCCTCGAGCCGGACGGTCAGGTCACCACGGTCCACGACGCGGCCCACCCGGAGATTCTGTCCATCGTCACGACTCCCAACGGTACGGCCTACGCTGCGGCCCTGGCTTCAGAAGCGAGTTACGTGGATCTGTCGAAGAGCGCCGACTCGTCAACGGACAGTGAGACTGAATCCGGCGGAGAGAGAACGGTTACCGTCTCCACCGATGATCCGGGCACGATCGGCTCGCGCAGCTCGACCTTCAGTGGTCCGCGCAGCGTGATCCTGGAGATTTCGCCGTCCGGCGG
>JBCCGX010000781.1:0-5066 GCA_039029035.1 Acidobacteriota bacterium
CGTCGACCTCTACGTCGCCAACGATTCGACGCGCAACTTCCTCTACCGTAACGAGGGTCCGGGCGCCGACGGCCGGGTCGGATTTCGTGACGTCGGCGTCGGCGTCGGTGCGGCGTTCAACGACCGCGGCCTGACCGAGGCTGGCATGGGCACCGATGCTGGTGATGTCGACGGCGATGGACGCTTCGACCTCTTCGTCGCCCACCTCGATTTCGAGACCAACACCCTGTACCACAACCAAGGCGGACTGTTCATCGACGCCACTGCCCGCTCCGGCCTCGGCCCACCGTCGATGCGACGTGTCGGCTTCGGGGTCAACCTCTTCGACGTCGACTCGGACGGTGACCTCGACCTTTTCGTCGCCAACGGCCACATCCTCGACAACATCAACCAGCAAAAGCCGAGTCTGTCCTACGCCCAGCCGGATCAACTCTTCCTGGGTAACGGCAGCGGCGTCTTCACCCTCGCCCCCGGCGCTGCCGGCCCCTACTTCGAACGCGCCCTCGTCGGCCGCGGCACAGCGGTCGGGGATATCGACAACGATGGCGACCCGGATCTTTTGGTGCTCAACAACGATCAAGCCCCAGTTCTGTTGCAGAACCACATCGGTGACGGCGCCAACGCCTTGATACTCGAGCTGCGCAGCCGCCACGGTGGGCGCCACGCGATCGGCGCCAAGGCGACCGTCGTCACCCACCAGGGGACACAGGTCGAAGAAGTGCGCAGCGGCTCGAGCTATCTCTCCCAGGGCGATCTGAGACTGCATTTCGGCCTCGGCCAGGGCACGAGCATCGAGCGGGTCGAGATCCGTTGGCCGGAGGGTCAGACCGAAACCCTCGACGCCGCAAGCCTCCACCTCAACGCCGTCAACCTCATCCAGCAAACGCCATGAGACGATCATTCCAGCCGGGCCTCCTACTCGCCCCTGTCATTCTCCTCAGCGCGTGTTCCGAGGGCGACAGCCCACAGCCCGAGAGGCCGACGACGCCAGCACCCGAGGCTCCACCGACCCGACCGGCAACCGTCGATGCCGCCACTGCCGCGCTGCTCAGTGAAACCGCCGAGCTCCACCGGCAAGGCAAGCTCGAAGAGGGTCTCGCACGGCTCGAAGGTGAGCTGGCGCGCGATCCCGATCGTCCTCGGCTGCACTACAACCTGGGGGTGTTTCAAGCCTCCGCCGGAGCCTTCGAGGCAGCGATCGAGGGCTTCGAGGAGGAAATCGCCCGCTACCCAGAGTACCCGGACAGCTACCGCGCCGTGGCCACCGCCTACACTCGCGTCGGCCGATTGGAAGATTCGATCGGGCCTTATGAGCGCTGCCTGGCCGACGCGCCGGACGATCCACTCTGCGCCTTCCAGCTCGGCCGCAACCTCTCCACCCTCGGGCGTTTCCAAGAGGCGGAAGCGCCTCTGGCCCACGCCGCCGAGCTGCGACGCGACGCCGACGCCTACGCCGAGCTCGGGGTCTTGCATCGCCGCCTCGGCGACCTCGACCGGGCGGTCACCGCCTTCAGCCAGGCGTTGGCCGCCAATCCGCGACACCTGGCGACCCTCTTGGGCTACGGCCAGGCCTTGACCGCCCTCGGCCGCGGCAACGACGGCGAAGCGCTGCTCGAGCGTCATCGCCAGCTCACCACCTTGCAGGATCAATGGGATGCTTTCGAGCGCGCCAAGGAGCAAGGTGGCGTCACCGTCGAAGCCCTGCTGGACCTCGCCCGCCTCCACCTGGCACGAGACGACAGCAAAGCCGCGGCGCGAGCCTACGATGAGGCCCTCGAGCTCGATCCGAACAGCGCTTATGCCGCCCTCGAGCTGGCCGGGCTGGCGCTCGAAGACGAGCGCCTCGACGCCGCCGAGCGTTACCTCGAGCAGGCGGCGGCGGTCGATGCCGCCAACCCGGCGATCGGCTTTCTCCTCGCCCAGGTCAAGCTCAAGACCGGCGACGGCGCGGCCGCCACTCGGGCCATCGCCGCCTCCAGGCAGCTCGGTGCCTGGCCACCGCAGGCCTACCGTGAGCTGGCCGACGTGCTGCGCGAGATCGGCGACCTCGAGTCCGCTCGGCGGGCCTATCAGGAAGCCCTGAATCACGACCCGCGCGACCCCCGATCCCACTACGGTCTGGGCCGTGTGCACTACCGCGAGAACCGCCTCGAAGCGGCCAGGCTGTCGGCACGCCGCGCGATCGAGAGTGACCCGGGCTACGCCGACGCCTGGCTCCTTCTCGGTGCCATGCTGGTCGAGGAAAACAAGATCGGCGACGCCGAAGCGGCCTACGCGGAGGCTCTGGCGGCGGAGCGTTTGACCCGGCTACAAGCCGGCGGCACCGAGAAGCTCCTGGACGACTTCCTCGGTTCACCCGAGGCACGCGATCTTCTACGTCGGCTGGCGGAAGCCTGAACCGACAAATCGAAAACTGCTCACGCCCTGTTCCGCGGGTGGGCGGGGGCGCCCTCTCCCTTCCAGAGAGAGGGGCGAGATGAGGGTTCTGCGTGGGGGAGAGGCAACCGGAGCGCGCGCAGCGTGCTGAGCTCCTCTTCCGAGCCTAAAAACAAGAAAAGGACCGCGTCACCGCGGTCCTTTTCGATCAGCCGATCAGGCGTTCGTTAGAACGACCAGCGTATGCCGATCTTGCCACGCCACCTGGAGTTGGTGTTGTGGAGCTCGAACAGATCGTCCTGCCCTCGCGTGATGTTGGCCAGGGAGATGATC
Source organism: Acidobacteriota bacterium (assembly GCA_039029035.1). Classification (GTDB taxonomy): domain Bacteria; phylum Acidobacteriota; class Thermoanaerobaculia; order Multivoradales; family J023; genus JAAELT01. Next base: position 2,710 of record JBCCGX010000781.1, read on the forward strand.
GGAGTGCCACCATCGGTGAAACCCTCCAGCTCCCACACCTCGACGGCGTTGAAGTTGACGTAGCGGACCAATCCGGAATCGTCATCGAGGAGGTTACCCAGGTTGACCAGATCGAAGGTCAGCTCCAGATGCCCCTTGCCGACCGGGATGTCCTGGGCGACGTGGATGTCGAGGGAATGGGTCCAAGGCGCCCGATCGGCGTTACGCACCGTGTTCCCGCCGCGCGCCGCGTCGAGCACCGGGTTGGCGCTGATGAAGGCGTCGAGCTCTTCCCAGGTGCCGTTGGTGATGACCACATCGTTGGCCGTCGCCGGCACCCAGGCCGGATCGTTACCGTCGCTGCCGTCACCGTTGTAGCTGCCGCCGAAGCCGAAGCCGACGAAGTCGGAGCCCATGTTCCAGGAGAACGGCCGGCCCGACTGGTGGTTGTAGAACATGGACACCGTGGTCGGGTACTCGGAGGAACGGTTGAAGCGGTAGGACAGCGAGGCGTTGAAGCGATGCTCGACCTCGAAGTCGGACGTCGAAAGACCAACGTTGTTGGGATCGAACGCTTCGTTGAAGCTGAAGTTCGACACCGCGCGGCTCGAGGAGCCCTCGTTGATCACTTCCGAGTCGTTGAAGGCGTAGGAGACGAAGCCCCACAGCCCGTCCGAGAACGGCTTCTCGAGCTTGAGCGAGAAGTTGGTCGACTCACCTTCCGAGGTGTTACGGATGAGGAAGGCGTCGGCGCCATCATCGTACTCCGGACGACCGTCGAAGGTGGTACCGATCTGGGTCAGGCCGACGTTGGCGTAGTCGATCTCCTCGATCGAGTCGGTGAACACGAACTCAGCCGAGGCCACCAGGTTCCACCACGGCAGCTGGCGATCGTAGGCCAGGTTGTAGCGCGCGACCTGCGGGAAGTTGAAGCTCGGGTCGATGAAGTTGAACTCACCGGCGCCGGGATCGTCGAGACCGCAGGAGGGGTCCTGGTTGAAGGGATCCGGGTTGAACGGCTCGTTGTTGCAGTCGATGAAGAGCTGCGTCAGGCCGGTCCGGGCATACTGGTTGGAAATCCACACGTAGGGGGTCCGACCGGCGAAGATACCGGCACCGCCACGCAGCTGCGACTCGCCGTTGCCTTCGATGTCCCAGTTGAAGCCGACGCGCGGCTGCCAGAGCTGCTCACCGTCCGGGATGTCGTCGGTGCGGAAGCCGAAGCGTGCCTCGGTCTCCGGGTTACGGCCCGGGGTGTCGGGGAAGAACGGCACATCGACTCGCAGGCCGAGGGTCACGGTGAAGTTGTCCTTCACCGCCCACTGGTCACCGACGTAGAAACCGAGCTGGTTAACGTCGAACTGCTGCGTCAGGGGCTGGCCGTCACCGATCACGGTGAAGTCGAAGTTACGCGAGATACCCGACTCGAGCTGATCGAGATCAGCGAACTGGTACGAGCCGAAGGCGTTCTGAACGAAGAGGTTGTCGAAGGTGAAGAGCTCGTTGTGGGTACCGAAAGTGATGGTGTGGTTGCCCTTCAGCCAAGTGAAGTCGTTGTGCAGCTCGAGGATGTCCTGGTCGAGAGCGTTCTGGGTCGAGAAGCGCTCGGTACCGGCCTCGAACTCGTTGCGACCGGGCAGGTCACCGTTAACATCCTCGATCTCGATCCAGGGGAAGCGGATGCCATCGGCACCGGCGCGACGATCCTCGATGGCCTGGAAGGCGACCCGAGCCTCGTTGAAGGCGTTGGCGCCGAAGACGCTGTTGAGCTGCAGGACCGTCGAGTTGGTCTCGGTCTGGAAATCGTAAGTGTTGCTCGGCCACTGGTAAGCGAAGCCGCCCGGGCGGTTGATGTCGCGCGCCGCGTCCACCAGGTTGTGGCGCACCGTCAGGTTGTGGCTGTCGTTCAAGTTGAAGTCGAAGCGCAGGAAGTACTTGTCGGACGGGTCGTCGCGCGAGTTCTCGCCCAGCCCGCCGGGATCGAAACCGTAGTTGTCGATCAGAATCTGGCGGAAGCGGTTGGCCTCGGCGATCAGGTTGCCGCCGCCAAAAGCCTGGCCGGTCGAGCCGTCGATCGACCAGCCCGACGGGGTGACGCGATCTTCGATATCGAGATTGCCGAAGAAGAAGACCTTGTCCTTCGCGATCGGACCGCCGATACGGAAGCCGTACTGGTCTTCGTCGAACTCACCGAACTCACCCAGCTCGTCCGGGCCGTCGCCGAAGAGATCCTTGTCACGGGTGTAGTAGAACACCGAGCCCTTGAGGTTGTTCGAGCCGCTGCGGGTGACAGCGTTGATGCCGCCGCCGGAGAAGCCACCATTGCGCACATCGAAGTCGGCGATCACCAGCTCGAGCTCCTGGATGGCGTCGAGGGA
>JBCCGX010000782.1:0-5064 GCA_039029035.1 Acidobacteriota bacterium
AGTCCTCCACCTCGCCGTCCATTGCCGGTCCGGTGGCGCCGAGGCCGCCGGCAGTCGAGAGCCGGAAGCGTGCGTAGGTCACCGCTTGCGAGGCGGCGGTGCAGGGTACGGCGAAGGGCAGCGGGTTGGCCCCGGCGGCGATCGCTTGGCTGCTGAAGATCTGCTCGCCGACGCCGCTGAAGTTGCCGTCGCCGTCGAAGTCGATCCAACCATCGAGCAGGCCGCTCTGCGAAGCGGTCGCCGTCAGATTCGAGGTGCCGCAGGCAATGACCATGTCATCGAAGACGATCCCGTCTTCGTCGTCGGGTCCGGTGCAGCCACCGAGGTCCGACAGGCCGGCGCCGAGGTCGTCGCCGTCGGCCGGAGTGCCGTCGGCCACCGGTTGACCATCGGCCTCGGAATCGACACAGGAGCCCAGGTAGAGGGGGATCGATGCGTCGAGGGCGTGTAACGCTCCGTTCGAGGCCAGGAGAGTACCGTAGCTGTCCGGTGCGTCACCGAGGTCGATGCCTTTGACCAGGACGACGTAGTCTTCGACCTCGCCGTCGACTGTCGCGCCGGACGGTGTCAAACCGCCACCGGAGTCGACCCGGAATCGGGCGTAGGTGCTGCCGGCAGCGGCCGAGCAGGGCACCGCGAAGGCCAGCGCGTCGGCTCCCGTCAGAGTCTGGTCGGCGAGAATCCGCTCGCCCGGATGATCGAACAGCCCGTCGCCGTCGAAGTCGATCCAACCGTTCAGCGTGCCGCCGCCGGCCGAGGTGACCGTGACCTGTGCTGAGGAGCAGGCGACGATCATGGTGTCGAAGACCACGCCGTCTTCGTCGCCGCCGCTGCAGGTACCGAGGGTCGCGAGGGGAGCGCCGCCGGCATTCGTATCGTCGCCGTCGGCGCCGACCGACGCTTGGCCCGCCGCCTCGGAGTCGACGCAGGCACCGAGATAGATGCCCGCCGTCGAATCCAGCTCATGGCTCGGGCTGGCGATCGTGGTGTAGCTGTCCGGCGCGTCGCCGAAATCTTCACCTAGATCGAGCGGCGTGTCTGTCGGATCGTCCGCCGGCGGATCGTCGGGGTCGTCGGTCGGGGTTGTCGGGATGTTGCCCCCGGTGATGGAGCCTTGGCACGACACCTGGGTCACTCCTCCCGGAATCGGGCTGTTGACGGTGACCTCGAACATGATAGTCACCGAGCCACCGCCGCCCACCAGGGTCCCGATGTCCACTGCGACCGATGTGTCACCCGGCGTGTTACCACTGGTGACGGTCGCCCCAGGAGCAGTGACCGATCCCACGACCAACGTCGTGTTTGCGTCCAGGCCCGACACGAACGCCACTGAGTCCGCATCCTGGTCCCCTGCGTTGGCGACGACGGCCGTGTACTTGATCGTGTCACCGGGATCTACGCGACCGTCGCCGTCACCATCGATCAGCAGAGCGTCGACCTTGGTTGCCGTCACCTCGGGTGCTACGTCGACAGGCGTCGTGGTGGGATCCGTGCTCGAGGTGGGATCGTCCGGATCGTCGGTCATGGTATCCGGATGATTGTCGGCCGCGATGTCGCCCTGGCACGAGATCTGGACGACGCCGACGGGCACGGGCTCGTTCAACGTCACGTCGTAGGTGATCGTCACCGAACCACCGCCTTGTGCCAGGGTACCGATATCGACCCCCACCGAGGTGTCACCCCCTGTATTGCCTGTCGTTACCGTGCCCTGGGTCGTCGTCACCGAGCCCACCACCAATGCCGTGTTCGGATCCACCGCGGAGGTGTAGGTCGTAGCGGCCGCGTCGGCGTTGCCGGTATTGGTTATGACCGCTGTGTAGCGCAGGGTGTCACCAGCGTCGAGCATCCCGTCGCCGTCGCCGTCGATCTGCAAGACGTCGGTTTTGGTGGCGGTCACGACCGGAACCGGCGGGGCCCGGAGGCCAAAATCGACGGTGTGATCGTTAGCGCCAGGGCCCCCTACCGTCAGCGACACTTCGATCACACCATCCATGTCGATATCCGTGCCATCGGAGTCGCGCAGATCCTGGCCCGGATCGGTCGCCGAGCCGACGTTTGGCATCGTCGGCAAGGTGCACGAACCGAGCGCCGCAGCGTTGGCGGCCGTATCGATCGACAGGGTGCACGTGGCTCCGGGAGGGATGCCTCCTGCCACGTTGCCGGCGTTGAACAGGAAGTTGCCATCGAGATCACTTGTCGCCATCGCGGTGATCGCTCCGCCGTTGCACGACAGGTCGATCACGACGTTGGCAAGATTCGTATCGACTGAGCCTGCCGATCCCGGTGGGTCCTGGAGACCGTTCGGTGTGGCAAGAGCACTGGGTGCATCGCACCACACGCGGTTGCCGATCTCCAGCGAGGGCTGTTCGCAGAGAACGTCGACGTCGGAAACCAATGCGACCTTGAGACCACCGAACTGGACTCCGGCAACACCGCGCCCGTTCTGCCGGTCGAGGTACCGCACGCCGAACGCATCGATCCCCAACGGATCTGTAAATCCGGCAGCGACCTCACCACTTCCAGGCACGATCGTCAAACCGGCCGAGAACAACGCAGCGTGGAACATCGAGGCGAAGTTGTGGAAGAGGCCGTTTTCGTAAAACCACGTGCCGCCGGGGCCTTCACCCGGTACTGCATTGCCGGGATGCCCGAAGGTGTTCACACCGTCAAAGACGGTCCGTGCTGTACTCGAATAGGGTCCTGAAGAGCCTGCCGTTTCCAGGGCATAACCCCCGGCACCGTCGGTTTGCGCGCGAACGACAAAACCTGCCACTTGGACCAGCCCGTGATACGAGAGTCTCGGCATGAAGCCTAGAACAAGGGAGCCGTCGTCATCGAAGACCAGGTCCGTCATGAATGGCTGGGGTTCGAACTGGTCGTCGGAACCCTGCCACTTCACCAGCGGAAAGCTCGCCGGGATGCCCTGAAAGATCTTGCCGATCTGAAAATCCAAAGGAAAAGAGAACCGCGAGGTGAACACCGCGCCGTCGTATTCGATCACTTCGCCGGTGAGATTGGCTGTACCCGCTCCGGCGGCTCCCGAAGCGTCACAGACGCCGCCGATGAAGACGGAGCTCCGATACACAGTCACCGCTCCCGGCCTGAAGACGCCGCTGGTACAACCCGGGTCGGGGATCGGCAGCTCAGTTATCTCGGCGGCAGACGGAGAGGTGGGAGGATTGCCGATCTGAATCCGCAAGAGACTTCCGGCGCCCATATTGATCGCCCACAGGATCTGGTCGTCGGCCGACAAGTCGATACCACCGATGCCCTGCTCTCCGAATCGATCCAGGACACCAGCGGAGACGGGGTTCTGGGCCGTCAAATCGACGAGGTCGTCACCCGGGAGAGCATCGACACCATTGAGGTCGGCCAGCAAGGCTACTGACCCGGCGACGTAGGCGTCAGCGGGGCCCGTGTAATCAGCCGAGTAGATCCCGCCGATCCCAGCCGAGCCCGCGGGCCAGAGTGGTGACGCGATGGCAGAGAAAATCGCTTTACGGGTCGATCGGTGAACAACAACACCCAAGATGTGGCCCAGGTCCCCGTATAGAGCATCGTCGTCGTGAGGGTGGATCTCGGCCGAGGCGCTTACCGACGTCGCGCGCTGTGTGTAGGGCCAGGAGACGATCATCTGGTGAGTGTCAGCCGGGGTCCACGGGGGAATCGTGAAAGTGGTGGTGTCGAAGACGTAGCAGCCCGCGATGAGGCGGGGATCGCTCTGGCAGAAGTCTTCCGGGTAGGAAACGCCGAAATCGACGCCTGTGTCGCCGGTAGCAGCGAACTGCACCGAACTGCCAGCACCGGCGCCCTGGGCACCGTCGAACAGCAGGCTGTCCGACCAGGTCAGCTCGAGCCTGTAGTCGGTAGAGAGGGCCAATCCCGCTAGAGCGTAGTCGCCCACCTGCGCAACAGCACAGGCTGCGACGTTGATCGGGCTCGGTATTGTCGGCGGATTCGCGGCAATAGAAATTGCCTGGAGACCACAGGAAGCAGTCTGTGAGATCAGCGAACCACTGGCGTCGAAGGCCGAGACGAGGACGCCCGGCGCACCGATCTCAGTGCTCGAGCGCGTCCCACTGGCGTCCGGATCGTAAAACACCGCACCGCTGATCGTTTGGGCGGGCACAGCCGGAGCGGCCGCGATAGTCGCCCCTACGAGCATCAGAGTCACGGTACCCAAGCGGGCCCTAGTCCTAGTCTTTCGCCACCGATTTTGCAAGTTTTCGATAATTCTCACGACCGTTTCTCCAGAGACGATTTGACACCGCCCAGGCTCCAGCTCCAGGGCACACCCCACACCTCTACCCTATGGAAAGCCGAGCCTCCTTCAGGCAGCTCGTTGCTTTCTTCTCTAGGTCTCGGAAGCTCCTCCCGGAGCCTTACTTCACAGTCCTAGAAAGATCCAATGACCGTTTTCTCAGCCCGCCATAAAGGGGTCTGATCATCCGGTTCGACTCCTTGCTTTCGGGCAGAACTCTCCCTCGAAGTCAATGAAAAATCTGTCAGATCTCGTTGACTCAGGTCGAGAACGCGGCCGATGCAGTCGCTGTTACGATGGCAGCATCGGATCCCAAGGCTTCTCTCGATTGACTATGTCTAGTTTAGTGAAACAACATGATAAACAACATGATGAATCATTTGTAGTTTGACTCGTGTCTCGCTGTTAGATTCGGGGGAGTCTCGAAACCTGTAAGGGGGCCGTTCAGTTCCAGGGCTACGAATCGGACTATGAAAGGAAGTTTCGTTGACCTCATCATTGGCGGTGCTCCTTCCGTCTCGCCGAACTGCAGCAACTTGTCAGATGGCTGAAATCGAGATCGCCCTAGTCCCTATTGGCGGGAAACGATATCCGATGCCTCGCTGTGTCATGATATATCGAGGTCTCTCAGGGCGCGGTTCGATCTTGCGTCGAGTGCGGTAGATCAAAGCTCGCAATGGTGCCTCGTCGAACACCTCTGCCATCGGCCAGAGTACATCGAATATGAACTCGCAACGCATCACGCGAGGTGCGTTGCGAACGAGGAGTGAGAGAAGCTTCGTCTCTGAATTCGACAAGCTGAT
>JBCCGX010000783.1:0-5060 GCA_039029035.1 Acidobacteriota bacterium
CACGCTGAGCGAATCGCGCGCCCTTGCCGAAGCGCTTGTTCACCCTGGCTGGGTATCCCAAGCGCTTCGGCCGAAACCTGCGGGCCTACTACGAGCGCCGCTGGCTGAGCCGCTGGGCGCGCCAGCGACGCGAGGCACGGCGACAGGCGGCCGGCACCACGGCCGACGGCGACCGCCCTCGCCAGGGCGGCCTGGTGGCCAACGTCTCCACCTGGCTGGCGAGCCGCTTCAAGAGCGCCTGATGCGCCTCCCGGGCCGTCACGCGGGCGGTCCGGCGTCCAAGATGGCCTACTTTCCCGGTGAGTCGGTCAGGATCGCGTCGGATCTCAGCCACTGACGCGGTGAGCCAGGCAGTCGTGCGTCGGACACGGCCGACTCACCCGGTGAGTCAGGCAGTTTCGCGTCCAAAATGGGCGACTCACACGGTGAGTCAGACAGTCTCGCGTCCAAAACGACCGACTTACCGGCTCGGAGAGCGACGCAACGGCTGCCACTCGCGTCCTTGATCGTCCCGAAAGGCCGCAGAGCAGGTCCACCTGCATCCTTCTTCGTCCTGTCAGCTTGCAGCCAAGCTCCACTGACGTCCTCTTGCACTCGGCCAGACGCCTAAGACTCGAATCTTGCGTCGTTGTCGGTTCGCTCAGGCGGCCGATACAGCCTTCGAGGCGACTTCGGCGGTCTTCCCAGGGTCAGTAGAGCAAGGCCGACCGACGGTCCCGCCGCCAGGCGGCGTGATCAGCCTCGTCGACCGCCAGGATCGACTCGACGGACTGGCCGTCGCGCAGAGCCTGATAGACCCGGGGAGTCCCGAGCAGCCAGGTCAGCGCCTCGCCGTCGCGTCGCCAGGCGAAACCGTCTTGCCGTGTCAGGGCTGCGAGGAGGGTCAGGCCGAGGCGATAGGGCTGGGCTACGGTGGCGTCGGTGATTTGCACAGAGACCCCGTGACAGGCCTGGTCGCGAAACTTCGGCCGCGGCGCGGCGGCGGAGCCGCGTGGAGTGAATCGCGTCGCACGCAGCGCGAAGCCCGGAACGGGATCCCGCCCCCAGGAAGCGAGCAAGCCCGACGGTTCGAGCCAAGGGGCACCGAAGAGCTCGAAGGGCGTCGCCGTGCCGCGCCCTTCGGAGACGTTGGTCGCCTCCAGCAGCGCTACGCCGGGGTAGGCCAAAGCGGCCGCGGCGCTGCGTAGGTTGGGTGACGGCGGCACCCAAGGGCGGCCGGTATCGGCCCAGGTCATGTGCCGTTGCCAACCCCGCATGGCGACGACGCGCAGCTGGGCCGGCTGGGGCAGGCGAGCGTTGACGACACGCGCCATCTCCCCCATCGTCAGACCGTGGACCAGCGGACCGGGGGCCCGATTGACGAAGCTCGCCGGCACGACCTCGCGCGACGCGGCGACCGGTCCTTCGATCCGCTCGCCACCGAGGGGATTGGGGCGATCGAGCACGACGAGCTCCAGCCCCGACTCGGCCGCCGCTTCCAGGCAGAGGATCAAGGTGCTGACGTAGGTGTAGAAGCGCACACCGGCACCCTGGAGATCGAAAACCAGGGCATCCAAGTCGGCGAGATCTTGCGGTCGCGGTTTGTGCGTCTCGCCGTACAAGCTGACGACGGGCAGACCGCTCACCGGATCCAGGCCACTGGCGACCACCTCGCCAGCCGCGGCCCGGCCGCGCAAGCCATGCTCGGGGGTGAACAGGCGCACGATATCGCCGCCCCGCTGGCGCAGGACATCGATCGCGTGGCGGCCGTCGTGGGTTAGCGAGGCGGCGTGGACGACCAGACCCAGCCGCCGGCCAGCCAGCACCGTCTCGGTCAACTCGGCTTCGGCGCCCAGACGCTCGAGCCCCACTTCGACGACAACAGTGCTTGATCCCGGGGTCTCGACAGGCGGAGCCGGGGTTGCAGCGCTCGAGGCTGGGGATGTGGCGGGTGGGGTCGGCGCACGGGTCACCCCACAACCGAGACTTGCGACGGCCCAGGCCAGCATCAGCCATCCGCCGCCGGACCGTCCCGGCAGGCTCATCCGCCAGCGTCCGCCGACGCCGGAGCGGAGGGCGCCTCGCTGGGCAGCGAAAAGTAGAACGTCGACCCCTGGCCGAGCTCCGACTCGACCCAGATGCGGCCACCGTGCACTTCCAGGATGCGCCGCACCAGAGCCAAGCCGATGCCGGTGCCTTCGTCGCTCTGCTCGAGCTGATCGAACAGGCCGAAGATCTTCTCGTGATAGCGCGGATCGATCCCCTTGCCGTTGTCGCGCACGTGGCAAACGACCTCGCCGCCGTCCTCGCAGGCACCGATCTCGATACGCGGCTCGGGCTGCTCGTCCATCGACTTGACCGCGTTCTCGATCAGGTTCTGAAACACCTCGAGCAATCGCACCCGGTCCCCGTGGGCGGTCGGTAGCTCTGCTGCGATGCCCACTTCCACTCCACGCTCGACGATGTTGCCCTCCACCAGATCGACCGCTTCGTGAACCAACTCGCCGAGATCGACCGCTTCCGGCGGGTTGACCAGCCGGCCGACGCGTGAGAGATCCAGCAGATCTTCCAACAATCGCCACATCTTTTCCGACGCCGCCTGGATTCGGGCGACGTCGTGCCGCAGGCGCTCGGCATCGCCATTCTGGGCGTCTTGCTCGAGCAGGCCGAGGAAGCCCCGGATGGTGACCAGCGGGCTCTTCAGATCGTGCGACACGGTGTAGGCGAAGCGCTCGAGCTCGGCGTTTTTCTTCTCCAACTCGACGACCAACTCTTCGAGCTTTTGCTCACCGAGCTTGCGCACCGCGATCTCCTGTTCGAGATCGTCATACAAGGCGCGAAGCTGGCGGGTCATCTGATTGAAGGTGCTGGCGAGAACGCCGACCTCGTCGCGGGTCGAGACCGGCGCCTGGGACGTCAGGTCGCCACCGGCCACTTGAACGGCGGCACTGGTAATGGCCAGCACCGGCTTGGCGATCTGCCGCGCCAACAAATAGATCCCCAGGGTCAGGAGAGCGGCGGCCAGAACCCCCACGCCGAGGATCAACGACGCCAGCCGACGCGCCGGGGCAAACGCCTCGCGCTGCGACAGCTCGGTCAACAGCGCCACGTCGAGCTCGTCGATCCAACGGTAGACGCCGATGACCGGAACGCCGCGAAAGCTCTTGTACTTGCCCGAGCCATCGACTTCGGCGAGCGCCGCGTCGATGCCGGCCGAGCGCACTCCACGGGGGAACTCGTCGCGGCCGAAGCGCTCGCCCGAGATCAGGACGTTGAATCGATCCACCAGGTAGGTTTCGCTGCTCGCGCCCAGCTCGGAGCGCTGCAGGAGGATCTCGTCCATCCTCTCGAGGCTCAGGTGCAACGCCAGGACGCCGTGCAGCGTATCGGCCTCGTCACGCAGCGGGGTGGAGATCGTGATCGTCGGCCGCGAGGTGATGGGCGACGGATAGACCTTCTGGATGTAGGTCCCCAAACGGCCTTCGGTGAAATAGCGGTCGAGGATCCGGTAATCCCCTTCGTGACCCAGATCGGTGGACACGACGACCTCGCTATCGTCGGCGAGCAAGAAGAGCTCGTGCCACTCGCCATTCCGGCGCAGCGCCGTGGCCAAGACCCGCGCCAGGCCGCTACGGGCGGTCTCGCGTACCGCTTCGGGCGAGCGGTCTGAGAGTGTCGTCAACGCCTGCTGACGCAACGAAGGCAGATCGGCCAGGAAGAGAAAGTCCTGCTGCTGATCGCGCATCCATTGGCTCAAGGCATCGATCTCGAGCGTCGCCGCGACGTCGAGCCGATCGACGATCGACGCTTCGAGGGCACGCCGCGCCTGGAGAAAGGCGATCGAGCCGAGCAAGGCGACGGTGACCAGCGACAACAGCAGGAAGTAGGCAACCAGGCGCGCGACCAGGCTGCGGTTCCAGACTCTCGATCGATCCTTCATCACTGTGGCTGATCTCGATCGGCCGACGGCTCAGGCTCGATCCTGTCCACCAACCGAATCTCGCCCGCCTGATACTGCCCAATCACCACACTGCGCCTAGGATCCCCTTCGGTGCCGAGATAGGTGATCGTTCCGCTGGCCCCAAGGTACCCTTCGATTTGTGCGAGCTGCTCGCGGATCGCCTCAGGCTCGACACTGGCCGCGGCTTCGATTGCCGACAGCAAGAGACGGGCCGCGTCGTAGGTCAGCGCAGCACCGTCGTCGGGCTCGATGTCGTAGACGTCTGAGAATCGAGCGACGAAGTCGGCGGCGGCGGGTATTACCGCCGCCAGATCGCGATGCCAGGCCAAGGCGAGGAAGGAGCCCTCGAGACCTCTCCCGTCCAGGGGGCCGGTCACCGGCCAGCTATCGGTGCCGAGCAGCACCGCGTCGATCCCCAGCTCGCGGGCTTGCTCGACCTGAAAGAAAACCTCGTCTCTGAAGTTGGGCAGGAGGATGGCATCGGGGTCCGCCGCGCGGATGCGCTCGAGCTGGGGGCGGAAATCCTGTTCACCGGTGGTGAAGGACTCCACCGCGATCACCTCTCCACCCAAAGCTTCGAAGGCCGGCTCGAAGACCTGCTCGATCTCGCGACTGTAAGCTTCTGCCACATCGAAGAGAACCGCCACCGTCTTCACACCGAGCTTCTGGCGGGCAAAACGCGCCACCGCTCGGGCCTGGTACGAGTTGGTGTGGGTGACCCGGAAAACGAAACGCCGCCCGGCGGTGGCCTGCGAATGGCTGGGCCCTGGGCAGACCATCGGCACGCCCGCCTTCTCCGCTACCGCCCCGGATGGGATGGCGTTGCGGCTGTAGGTCGGTCCGATGATCGCCATCACCTTCTGCTGATTGATCAACTCGAAGCTGGCCTGGGTCGCGCCCTCAGGGGTGCTGTCAGCCTCTTCGACCACCAGAGTCACGGGACGACGGGTGCCATCGACGACGATGCCGCCGTCAGCGTTGAACTGCGAGACGGCCAGCTTCGTCGCATCGAGCACCAGGGTCGAGATCGGTGACGGATGCTCGACCACGAGGCCGAGGCGAATCTCCGGCGGTGCCGTGGTGCGTTGCACCGTTGCGTCGTCGGCACAGCCGATGACCA